>DPSD01000339.1 GCA_003538495.1 Accumulibacter sp. | reverse complement strand
GGCCGACAAGGTCAAGGTCGGCACCAGCGGCGACGAGCAGAGCATTCTCGAGCTGAGCCAGGAAGCGGTGTCGCTGCTGGCGTGGTCGATCGAACAACTCGGGGATCCGTTTGCGATCGCCGGCTTCCACTCCGACACCCGCCATGACGTGCGCTACCTGCACCTCAAGGGCTACAGCGAGCGCTGGGGCGACGCCGTCAAGAGCCGCCTGGCGGCGATGCAGGCCGGCTATTCGACGCGGATGGGTGCGGCCATGCGACACGCCGCGCACTACCTGACGGCACAGCCGGCCGAGAAGAAGTTGCTGCTGGTGCTCACCGACGGCCAGCCCGCCGACGTCGACGTCCATGACGACCGCCTGCTGATCGCTGACGCCCGCAAGTCGGTAGAGGAACTCGACCAGCAAGGTATTTTCACCTACTGCATCAGCCTCGACCGCAACGCTGACGATTACGTCAGCGACATCTTTGGCGGTCGCTATACGGTGATCGACAAGATCGAGCGTCTGCCCGAGCGCCTGCCCGAGTTGTTCATGGCGCTGACCCGCTAAGCGATCCGCGCGGACGACTCGCCCGGAGACACGCCCGGCACGGACCGGTCGTCGACCAGCGGCGTGTCGTCCGACGGCCGTTCCGCCGCGGGTTGCCAAAGGACCGGATGGTTGCCGGACCGTCGCTTGGCGAGTCGGAGAAATAGTTCACTTTCTGTCGGCTCCGTTGACTAGAATCGCGCATCGACTGCGTGCGGCCAAGGCGACTCCAGCGTCGTCCGCTTACCCCTGGAGCCGGCCAACCGCGGCACCAAAGCGGAGCGAGAAACCGGCCAGCAGCGCTGGCTTGCGCCAGATGCTTGCCAGAAAGCCACCTGCAGACGACGATCGTCATATTTCTCTCGAACAACGGCTGTCCCGCTGCTGTGGCAGTCGCCCCTCACGCAAGCGAAAGGAACCGCAATGGCACGAATCGAGAAGGACTTCCTGGGCGAGAAGGAATTGCCCGACGACGCGTACTATGGCGTACAAACGCTGCGCGGCCTGCACAATTTTCACATTACCGGCATCCCGATGTCCGCCGAGCCGTATTTCGTCAAGGCCTTCGGCTACGTGAAGAAAGCGGCGGCGCTGACCAACCGCAATCTCGGCGTTCTCGACGCCAGGGTGGCCGACGCGATCATCGGTGCCTGTGACCGCCTGATCGCCGGCCAGATGGACGACCAGTTTGTCACCGACTTCATCCAGGGCGGCGCCGGCACGTCGACCAACATGAACGCCAATGAGGTCATCGCCAACCTGGCACTCGAAAGCCTCGGCCACAAAAAGGGCGAATACGAATTCGTGAACCCCAACGACCATGTGAACTGCGGGCAATCGACCAACGACGTCTATCCGACCGCGTTCAGGCTGGCACTGATCCTGCGTCTGACCAGCTACATGGACGCGCTACGGCGCCTGGAGGACGCATTTCACGCCAAGGGCAAGGAATTCGAAGGCGTCCTGAAGATGGGACGGACCCACCTTCAGGACGCCGTTCCGATGTCCCTCGGGCAGGAGTTCCACGGCTGGGGAACGACCATCGGCGAGGAGGTACACCGCATCGCCGATGTGCGCCAGTTGCTGCACGAAGTCAATCTCGGGGCGACGGCGATCGGCACTTCGGTGACCGCCGCGCCGGGCTACCCGGAACTGGTCACGCGCTGCCTGTCGGACCTGACCGGAATCAAGCTGATCCTGGCGGGCGACCTGGTCGAGGCGACGTCCGACACCGGCGCCTACGTGCAGTTGTCCGGCGTGCTCAAGCGCACGGCGGCGAAGCTGACCAAGATCTGCAACGACATCCGCCTGCTCGCCTCGGGTCCGCGCTGCGGCCTGAACGAGATCAACCTGCCGCAGATGCAGCCCGGTTCGTCGATCATGCCGGGCAAGGTCAACCCGGTGATCCCGGAGGTCGTGAATCAGACCAGTTTCCTGGTCATCGGGCTCGACCTGACGGTGACCCTGGCCGCTTCGGCTGGCCAGCTGCAGCTCAATGTGATGGAGCCGGTGATCACCTTTGCGCTGTTTACGTCGATCTTCACGATGGAGCATGCGGTCAACAGCCTGCGCGTCAACTGCGTTCGGGGGATCACCGCCAACGCCGAGCACTCGCGCGACATGGTGCTCAACTCGCTGGGCATCGTCACCCTGCTCAAGCCGTCGCTGGGCTACAAGCTGTGCGGTGAAATAGCGCGCGAGGGCTACGAGACCGGCAAGTCGCTCCATGAAATCGTGGTCAGCCAGCGCAAGCTGCTGAGCCAGGAGAAATGGGACGAGCTGTTTTCGTTCGACAACCTGATCCGTGGCCACCTCGGGAAGTAGCCGCCAGCCCTTGAGTTGCTTCTCACGCGAGATTATCGGGGCCTTGCCAAGTCGGGCCGGCGCCGCCCGAGCAGGTTCCCCGCCGCCTGCCCGGTAGCCGCGAGGCAGCGGAGTCTCGCTTGAGTTAGCCGTAATGAAGCTGACCGGGAGCCGGCCCCGGTTGGTGCCTGGAGAAACAATCATGACCCTGAATATCGTTCTGCAATTTGTCGTTGTGCTTTCGGCGATCTGGATGGGCGCCCGCTACAGCGGCGTCGGACTCGGTCTTTGGGGTGCGGTCGGACTCCTGGTGCTGATCGTCGGCTTCGGCGTCACGCCGACCTCGCCGCCGATAGACGTGATGCTGATCATCCTGGCGGTGATCATGGCCGCGTCGGTGATGGACGCCGCTGGTGGCATCGACTTCCTGGTCCGCGTTGCCGAACGCGTCATTCGCGCCAACCCCAAGTACGTCACCATCGTCGCGCCGCTGACGACCTGGTGTTTCACTTTTGTCGCCGGTACCGGCCACATCGTCTACCCGCTGTTGCCGGTGATCTACGAGACGGCGCACCGCAGCGGCATTCGCCCCGAGCGGCCGATGGCGATAGCTACCATCGCCTCGCAACAGGCGATCACCGCCAGTCCAGTGGCGGCAGCAACGGCGGCGATGATTGGACTGTTTGCCGAGAAAGGGATGACGCAGTGGGGGTTGCCGCAGATTCTGATGATCTGCGTTCCCGCCACACTTGCCGGTGTCGTTGCCGGCGCCATCGTCTCGATGTTTCTCGGCAAGGATCTGAAGGACGATCCCGAGTACCAGGCGCGCCTGCTGGCCGGAAGCATTCCGGCGCCACAGGCCGCCGCCGATCGGCCGCCACTCAAGCCGGCCGCCAGGATTTCCGCGTACCTGTTTCTGACCGGTGTCACTCTGGTTGTGTTGCTGGGGTTTTTCCCGGATTTGCGGCACCTGCCCGGCGCCAAGAGTGCCATCGGCATGCCGATCGTGATCGAGGTGGTGATGATGGCCGTCGCGGCGATCATGCTGATGCTGACCAAGGTGGACGTCGACGAAGTTCCCAAGACAGCGACGCTCCGCGCTGGCGTGGTGGCCGTGATCGGGATTTTTGGCCTGGCGTGGCTGGGTGACAGCTTCATTGCGGCGCATAAGGACGTGATCGTGCCGGCGATCGGCCATTTGGCGGAGGTGGCACCGTGGACCTTTGCCTTCGGCCTCTTCTTCGCGTCGGTACTGCTCTACAGCCAGGCCGCGACGACGCGGGCGCTGATGCCGTTGGGGATCGTGCTCGGAATTCCACCGCAATTCCTGATCGCGATGTTTCCGTCGGTCAACGGTTACTTCTTCATCCCGACCTATGGTTCTCTGATCGCGGCGATCAACTTCGATTTGTCGGGCACAACAAGGATCGGCAAGTATGTGCTGAATCACTCGTTCATGGTCCCGGGCATCGTGGCAACGTCGGTGGCCGTTTCCACTGGCCTGTTACTGGCACGCGTGCTGTTTTGACCGGTGTCCGGCAGTGTCCGGATTCCGCTCAAGAGCGCGGAGCGATCCGGTCCTTGGCGAAGGCATCGTTCCCGAGTTGCCTGCGAACCGAGGTCGCCAGTCCGCACGAGCGCAGCCAGGGCGGCGTGCGGAATACCCGCACCGCACGACCAGGAGCAGACCATACACCCTCCCGCTGCGGATGGGCCGCCTTGGCCGGCGGTGAAGTACCGACCGGCCTGTCGGGCTTTCTCTGTGCCTTGAGCCGCAGATGAAAGTCATCACTCGTCGAGCAACCGGGTCGTGGCATGTCCACCTTCATCGTTGCTGACCGCAAGACCGACTATCTGCTACCGCCGCAGCTTGCTTGACGAACGCAGCGACCTGATTCGGCAGATCATGACAATGGCCAAGAAAACGAAGGTGCTCAAGGTGGGGGAC
>DPSD01000420.1:3829-18587 GCA_003538495.1 Accumulibacter sp. | reverse complement strand
CGCCTCGCGCATCACCAGGATGCAGCGCTTGTCCAGGTCTTGATTCTCCGCCAGGCGCCGGTCCACCCGGTCTTCCTTCTTGTTCTCCGGTCGCACCTTCCCGCCGACATACGCTCCATCCACGTGAATCTCGCCCTGCAGAGCGGATTCCTCCCGGCCCACCAGCAAGCTCTCCCGGATCTTGTGCAGGAGGACGTAGGCGGTCTTGTGGGACACGCCCAGATCGCGGCCCACCTGCAGCGCGGAAATGCCCTTCACGGCGTTGACGAACAGGATCACCGCCGCCAGGTACAGGCGCAAGGGCAGCTTGTGGAAGGCGAAAATCGTCCCGGACGTGACCGAGAAATCTCCCTCGCAGCCTGCACAGCGCCAAATCTTGCGGGCCGGCCGGAAGTAGTGCCGGTGCACCATACCGCAGTGCGGGCAGACCACTTCCTCCCCATCGCCCCAGCGCACGCGCCGGAACAGGGCAAAAGCGTCATCGTCGCTCATGCCCAGGACCTCCACCAGGGACAAAGTACGGGCTTCGGCTTTCAGCAGGAAATGCAGACTCATCGCATCGGCTCACGGTGTACGTCATGCACACCAGCTTATCCGTGGCCGGGCTCACAGAATGCGCCTGCTGGAAAGAATCGTTGGCACCGGGAAGGCCCCAGGGGGTTGGGGTGGCTGCTCCATAATGCCGGTTAACTGATGCAGTGCGGGCCCAATCAGTCCATATACCCGCTGGCGGCTTCGGCCGACGAGCGGGCCGACGTCATATTCCCGTCACCGGCGGCTTGCGGATCAGGAAGCCGCCATGAACCACGATAAACGCATCAGGCAGGTCTGGGTCGCGAGCAGTCCTGCAGCGAATTTGGAAGCGGTGATTCGTCGGTTCGGAGCTTCGAGAAGCGCTTCAATGGCAGCACCTGCCGCCGAGCAAACGCTCGGACCGACGATACTGAAGGCCGGCAGCTGGCCGGCAAGCGACCCGCCAACCAGTCATGGACCCAGCAGTCTTCGCTCTCTGGTCTGGCGCCGCTGTTTCCACCGCCTACCAATGCCACCAATCAACCGCTTGATTGGACCACATATAAGCTGTTCATTCATAACGGTGCAATTTCGCGAACTCGTGGACTTCGAGTCTCCAAGGGCAGCGACCCCGGAGAGAAAACGGCCCGGAGAGAGTGAAAACGGCCAAATCCGGGCGCCCGAGCGAAAAGCCGAAGTCCACAGGAACCCCCACGAACCCGCGCCAACACGCGGGAGTAGTCAAAAAAAGACCAACCCGATGAGGGGTTGGTCTTCTGGTTTGGTGGGCCCGCAGGCACTTAAACCCTGGACCTCTGGATTGTGAGTACGACCTGGATGTGCAACTGTTCGAGCGCACCACGCGCAGTACACACCTGACGTGGGCCAGGCAGGTGTTCATCCTGGAAACGGCAGTTGACCGCTCGTTTCCGGCTGAAACGCCTGCAGATCACTGGCGTTTTCAGATTGTCTGGCGCTCACCTTTTTGGTGTCGCCGCTATGCACCCGCTCGCAGGTTTAACGCGGGCGCGCGAGCCCGAGGATGCTGCGTGCTTCGTCGGGTGTCGCCACCGGACGGTCCATCTCGCGGCTGATCCTGGCGATGCGGGCGACCAGCTGGGCATTGCTGGTCGCCAGTTCCCCCCTGCGGAAGAAGACGTTGTCTTCGAAGCCGACGCGGACATGGCCACCCAGAACGATGGCCATCACGCCCAGGGGCAGCTGGGCCGACCCGATGCCGGCCACCGTCCAGGTCGCACGCGGCGGCAGTTGCGAGCGCAGGAACATCAGCGATTCGGGCGTGCCCGCCATGGCGCCGGGAACGCCGAGGACGAAGTCGACATGAACCGGCGAATCGAGCAGTCCCTGCCTGATCCAGCGCTCGGCGGTGGTGAGCATGCCTGAATCGAAGATCTCCAGTTCCGGCTTGACGCCCAGTTCCTTCATCTTCCGCGCGAACTCCTCCATGTCCGCCGGATGGTTGAGAAAGACGTCACCGCCAAAGTTGACCGAACCCATCGATAGCGTGGCCATTTCGGGTGCCACGGCCACCGGCGCCAGCCGCTCCGCAGGCGTCATGCCGACCGCACCGCCGGTCGACACCTGAACGATCACGTCACAACGGGCGCGGATCGCCGCGATGATCTGGCGATAGACGACCGGGTCCTGGGTCGGCGTGCCGTCGGGACGACGCGCATGCAGGTGAACGATCGACGCGCCCGCCTCGACGCAGGCCTCTCGGTGGCGGCGGCGATCTCGTCCGGCGTCAGCGGTAGCGCCGGCTGCTGTTCGCGGGTGACTTCGGCGCCGGTCAGGGCCGCGGTGATGATCAGCTGGTCCATTGCCGCTGTTCAGCGCGGAATACGCTGGCAGTCAGCCGGAACCACGCAGGTACCGGAAGCTCGGCAGACGACGATCGGCTCGGTGAGCACGTCGGCGGCCGACGGCTGACCGGCGATGCCGGCCGATGCGATGATCTTGCGGGCTTCAAAAACCATCTTGCGCGAGGTCCGGCCAAACGACACGATACGCCCGCTGGCTTCGATGAAGTCGCCGGCATGGACCGCGGCGAGAAACTCGATACGGTCGTAGGCGACGAACAAGCCTTCGTCGCCGTCACTGCGGATCAGCAGCTCGGTGGCGACATCGCCAAACAGGTTCAGCATTCTTGCACCGTCGACCAGTCCGCCGGCGTAATGAGCATCGTGCGCGCTGATCCGCAGACGTATCAGGCTGGTGAGTTCCTGCATGGTGATTTCCTCAGGCGGCATTTCTCTTGATCCATTCGTGGATGGCGAACGACGCGACGTCTTCGGCATAGGTCCTGGTGCCAAAGCCGGCGTCGTAACCGAGTTCCTTGGCCAGCTCGTGACTGATCCGCGGGCCGCCGACGATCAGGATCACCTGGTCACGCAAACCTTCGGCTTCGAGCAGATCGACGAGCCTGGTCAGGTTATCGAGGTGGATGTTCTTCTGGGTCACGACTTGCGACACCAGAATGACGTCGGCCTGCTCTTCGATGGCCCTGGCGACCAGATCTTCCGAATCGACTTGCGCGCCGAGGTTGATGGCGATCATTTGGTGATAGCTCTCCAGACCCTTGTGGCCGTTGCAGCCTTTCATGTTCATGATCGCATCGATGCCGACGGTATGGGCATCGGTTTCGATGCAGGCACCGATGACCACCATCTTGCGGCCCATCTTGTCGGCGATCAGACGGTCGATGCGATCCTTGTCGAGGGTCTCGAACTCGGGCCGGGAGACGGTGATTGTCGACAGGTCGAGCTGATGCGTGCACTGGCCATAGACGATGAAGAGGCTGAAGTCCGGACCCATCGCCTCCGCGTGCGCCACCGCGGGATTTTCGAGGCCCATCATCAGGGCCAGTTGCCTGGCGCCTTCCCTGGCGGTGTCGTCAAGGGCGACCGGCAGCGTGAAGGAGAGCTGGACGCGGCCGTCGTTGAGGGTGTCGCCATAGGGCTTGACCAGTCGTTGGGCCATCTCAGTGCCCTCCTTCGAACATCAGATGCGGGAATGGGTTGAAATAGTCGCCGGACTTGGCAATCACGCCATCGAGACCCTTGCCGCCGTCCGGCTGGCGCGAGATATCGGCAAAGATGCCCTTGCCGATGGCTGCCGGCAGGCCGATGCCTTCGATCTGCGCCAGAAGCTGCTCGGTCTCGGTGAGCACGGCCTGCGCACGACGCTCGATCTGACCGCCGCGCTTGAACTCGATTTCGGCGTGCAGATCGCGCATGCTGTTGAAGACGTACCTGGCGTTCTGGATCGCCAGGAAACGGTCCTGGATGAACGGTGTGTGGATCGCTTCGGTCATCATCCCGAGCAGGTGGATGTCCTGCTGCGTCACCGTGCTGACGACGTTGAACAGCGCGTCCTGGACGTGGCCCCGGAAGATGTTGCCGGTCATGTGTTTGGTCGGCGGCATGTACTTGAGCGACGCGTCGGGGAACACCTGACGGACCAGCTGCGCATGGGCAATTTCCCAGAGGAAACCGTTCTCCATTTCGGGATCGATCTCGAAGGCGTGACCCAGCCCCATCTGCTCCGGCTTGAGGCCCGACAGACACGCAAACTGCTCGTTGATCAGTTGCGAGGCGAGCACGGTGTGCGCCGCTTCGCAGGCATCGGCGGTGGTCAGGTAGTTGTCTTCACCGGTGTTGATGATGATCCCGGCGTAGGCGTTGACCATCCGCGAGAAGAACTGGTCGATGAACGTCCGCTGCATGTTGATGTCGCGGAAGATGATCCCGTACATCGAATCGTTGAGCATCATGTCGAGCCGTTCGATCGCGCCCATGACAGCGATCTCCGGCATGCACAGACCCGAACAGTAGTTGGTCAGGCGAATGTAGCGACCAACGCTGGCACCCACCTCGTCGAGCGCCGAGCGCATCAGGCGGAAGTTTTCCTGGGTGGCGTAGGTGCCGCCGAACCCTTCGCTGGTCGCGCCGTAGGGCACATAGTCGAGCAGGCTCTGGCCGGTCGAGCGGATCACGGCGATGATGTCGGCGCCCTGCTCGACAGCGGCGCGCGCTTGCAGCACGTCTTCGTGGATGTTGCCGGTGGCGACGATCAGGTAAAGCCACGGCCTACGGCTTTCGCCGACCGATTCGATTTCGCGATCCCGGTGTGCGCGCTGCCGGGCGATGTGATCGCGCATCTTGCGCGCTTCGGCGGTGGTGGCCGCGCGCAGCGCCGCTTCATCCTGTTCATCCTGGCAGCGCCCGATCGTCAGCGTGCCGGCGGCGACCGCTTCGGCGACCTGCTGCGCCGTCCAGCCGCGTTCGATCATCGCGCCGACAACGCTCGTCGCGGCACCGTGTTGCAGCAGATCGCGCTCCTGCAAATGGCTGACCAGCCGGTTGGGGAGCGGCACCATGTTTTCATCGACGCCATCGACGCCGAGCAGACGAACGGTGGCGCGCTCGACGGTGGTGGTGGTGAACGGCTTCGTTTGCTCGAAGACACGGCGAGCGATGCGCCGTGCCGAGTCCCGGGCGCGGTCGATTTGTTCCTGGTCGAGATGCAGACGCGTCATCAACAGACTCCTGTTTTCGTAGGTGCTCGTTCGAGAATCACGTCGGCCACCTGATGTTCGGGAAACGCCAGACGGGCTGCGCCGAGAAGCTCTTCGGCGACGAGATGGCCGCCATGCGGCGAGCAGGGATTCACGGTGATGCCGGCAATGGTGATGCGCCGAGATGCCAGCAGGCTGCCGCCCTGGTTGCGGAAACGCGTGACATCGGCGTGTTCGATGAACAGCTTGGTGCCGTCGGCAACGACCAGCGTCAGCCCGGGGTGCCTTGCGAGGAGCGCGTCGATGGTCAGCCAGAGCGCCTTGCCGACGGCGCCGCTGACGGCAATCGTGGCGACTTCCCGGCCGGCAAAGGCGAGCAACGCCGGTCCGGCGTTGAGCGTCGCGATGTCGGCGCGAAACAGCGGCCTGCCGGTGCGATCCCAGATGCCGACGCCCCGGTGCTCGAAAACGGCAGCGCAGCGCGCCAGAATCTCCGGACCAGCCTGGGGGATGTCCAGAATGGCCAGCCGGTCGCGCGTCTTGCGGATGACATCCGGAACGCCGCCGCCGAGGGCCGCACCGGTGGCCAGAATCATTCCCTCGGCGATCGCTGGCGAAGCGTGCTGGCTACGACCAAGGGCTCCGTCAAGGACGATCAGTGCGCAACCGCACTGCCTCAATTGCGCGAGCACTTCTTGCTGATCGGAACCGCGCGACGCGCCGGCGACTTCCATCGCGCCGTGCTCCAGCGCCCGGACGATGACGATCTCGCCCATCGGGCTGGCCAATCCCGTGCCGGCGAGCAGTTTCCATCGCGCCTTGGCGCGCGGCAGCGTGTGGCGGGCGGTGGCGACGATGGTACCCGAGCAGACCAGCACCGGCGGTTTCGGGATGGAGAAGACCTGATCGCGTTCTTCTCCGTCGCGCCCGATCGAGGTCACGCCAGTGGCCACGCCATCCCTTGCAGCGCAGACCAGAAGATGATTCAAGGCCACAGTCTTGCCGGTGTTCTTGGTCATCCCGACGACCGCCAGCGTCGTCAGACGACGTTGGCGAATCTGGTGCCAGAGGGCGCTGCCGCCCGTGACTGCCTGCCGGTTCACGTGAAAAGCCTGTTCCCCCATGCGACGGTCAGACGTACCACTCTTCGAACAGCTGCCGCAGCTTCGGACTTTCGCGCAGCAGGGCCAGGGCGAAGAGCGCATGGTCCCTGGCGTAGCCGTTGCCGACGATCATGTCGACGTCCTTGCCGACGCCCTCGGCACCGAGTGCGGCGGCGGTAAAACTCGTCGCCATCGAGAAGAAGTAGACCTTGCCGCGGTCGCGGGCGGCCAGAATGCTGCCCATTTCGGTGTTCTGGATGTTGACACAGTTGATCACCACGTCGGCCATGCGGCCCGCGGTCACCCTGGCGATGGCGTCCATCATCGCCACCGCATCGGTGGCATCGACCTGCAGCGCGTGATCGACCCAGCCGAGTTTGCGCATCCGCTCGCAGTCCTTGGCAAACGGCGACACGCCGATCACGCGACCCGCCGGGCCGGCGCGCTTGCGTGCTTCGTAAACGCAAAGCGTGCCCGACTTGCCGCCACCGCCAACGACCACCACGGTGTCGCCGGGACGGACCAGGCGCGCGGTCTGCGCCGGCGCACCGGCGACGTCGAGGATCGCCAGGGCGACCTTCTCGGGAATGTCGCCAGGCAGCTTGGCGTACAGGCCAGTTTCAAACAGGATCGCCTGCGCTTCGACCTCGATCTGGTCCCTGTCGAGGTGAATCTCCTTGATCGTCGTGATTTGCAGCGGCGTGAGCGATAGCGAAACCAGCGTGGCGATCCTGTCGCCCACCCTGAGGTCGACCTTGTCGGTCAGTGCCGGGCCAATCTCGGCAACCCGCCCGATCAGCATGCCGCCCGATCCGGTAACCGGATTGTGGTGTTTGCCACGCCGTTCAACGATGCCACGAACGATGCTGGCGATGCTGGCGCGGTCGTCGGCCGCTTCGCGTTTGATCTGGGTGAAACTGGCCGCGTCAATGTTCAGCACCGCCACGTCAATGAGGATTTCGTTGTCGTAAAGCGCCATCGAGTTGTCGATCTTCCACGCGCCTTGCGGGAGAACACCGAGCGGTTCGAGCACGCGGTGCGTGCCACAGGGAGAGCCGTGTTGCATGGTAGTAAACCTGGTCAGACCTCACGAAGGGGAGTCGCCAGACACCGGGCGCAGCGCTGCGCCCGGTGTCTGGCGGCGATCAGTTGCTGTGCGTCGGTAGCGCGTAGTCGCGGCCCAGCCCCGGCATCTCGACGGTCTTGCCGGCGTAGTTGCGGCACCTCACCGTCGTTCCCGATCCGTCCAGCAGGTCTTCTTCCCTGACGTAGCTCGGGATGATCGGCAGCTTGCCGAGGCCACCAAGACCATCAACGATGAAGGTCGGGACCGCCGGACCGCTGATCCAGCCACGCAGGCCTTCGTACAGTTGCAGCATCCGGTGATACGGAACGATGAAGTGGTGGGCGCCTTCGACCATGTCGGTCGAGTAAACGTAGTAGGGACGAATACCCATTTCAATGGCTTGCAGGAAGAGTTCGCGCATCACTTCGACATCGTCGTTGACGCCTTTCAGACAAACCGTTTGCAGACCCATCATGATGCCGGCCTTCTGCAGCATCTTGACCCGCTCGCGGAGCAGCGGCGTGATTTCCTTGGGGTGGTTGATGTGCGTATTGACCATCTGCAAGCGGTGCTTTTCGAGCACCGCACAGAGTTCGGGTGTGATCCGGGTAGGCAGTTGAACGACCATCCGCGAGCCCATGCGCAGGAAGCGGACGTGTGGCGCGCGACGGCGGATTTCGCCGAGGATGTAGTCGAGTCGTTCGTCGGTAAAGGTCAGCGGATCGCCACCCGAAAGCAGCACGTCCTGAATCTGGGTGTTGGCAGCGATGTAGTCGATCGAACGTTCGATCTCGTCCTTGTGCACGGAACCGGCCGGTTGCGAGACCATGCGCTTGCGGGTGCAGAAGCGGCACAGCGTGGCGCAGGTGTTGGAAACGAGAAACAGCACGCGGCGCGGATAGCGATGCACGATACTGGTGCCGGGGACGGTGTCGCCCTCTTCTCCCAGCTGATCCAGCATGGTGGCGAAGCCGGGCCTGGTCTCTTCGGCAAAGGTCGGCAGGTATTGCACACGGATCGGGCACTTCGGGTCATCG
Source organism: Accumulibacter sp. (assembly GCA_003538495.1). The sequence continues at coordinate 10,331 of DPSD01000420.1, read as the reverse complement.
CGATCCATCAGCTGCGCCACGTACGGCGTGATCGACACGGCGAACTTGCCATACACCGTCTGATCGACGTCCTCGACGTGGTTGAGGACCCCGTTGAGGTCACAGTGATGGGTGTAGCGACGGGCAAACTGCTTCTGCCACGATTCTGCGGACGGATCGTAGGCGTCCAGGGCTTCGCGGGTCAGCAACTTGTTCTGGATGTTGAATTCGACGGTCTGGAGCATGCGATTTCCTCCCCGGTGCGATTGATTGAATTTCGATCAAGGCGACGACAGAGGCGCAGTTTAGGGACCAGTCGAGCCGGCGGAAACAGGCATTTCGCCTGAAATGCCGTGCGCAAATCAGTCATACTGACCGATCTGGCGACAATGTGAAGGAAAGCGCATGGCGAGGACCCTGGACCATCTCGATCGGCGGCTGATTGAACTGCTCAAGGTCAATGCCCGCCTGCCGGTCGTCACGCTGGCCAGGTCGCTGGGTTGTGCCCGAAGCACCGTGCAGCTGCGCCTGAAAGCGCTGGAGGACAGCGGGGTCATTTCGGGTTACACGGTGAGCCTCAAGGCCCGGCGGCACGATTCGAGCATCCGGGCGATGGTCTTGATATCGAGCGATTCCAAGACCGAATTCGACGTCATCAAGGGGCTGATCCGGCGGCACGAGATCGTCAAACTCTATTCGATCAGCGGCCGCTACGATTTGTGCGCGATCCTGACCACCGAGTCGACCCAGGAGCTCGATGCCGTCATCGACAAGATTCGCGCCATCAAGGGGGTGGTCGATACCTTTTCCACGATCGTCCTGTCGACCAAGCTGGATCGTCCGGAGTGAGGGCTGACCCGGGCCAGGGTTTCTCTGCTGACCGACGCCGCACAGCCGACGTTGGCCGGCCCCCTCTGCCACCGGCTGGCTTGACCGCTGTTCGGCACGCTGAAGACGGACACCGCCAAACTCGACGGTGTTCAGATCCGCGCCAGGTACTCGGACATCCTGGCGCGTTGTCGCGCATCGGGCAGCCGGCCGTGGCCGGCCGCGAGGTTGTCTTCCAGGTGCTGCAGCTTGCTCGTCGCCGGGATGGCACAGCTTACCGCCGGCTGGGCGAGGATGAACTTGAGAAAGAACTGGGCCCAGCTGGCGCAGTCGAATTCCACCGCCCATTCAGGCAGCGGCTGGCCGCGCACGCGCGCGAACAACGACGCCTTGGCGAAAGGCCGGTTGATGATCACCGCGATCCCCAGTTCCTGCGCCAGCGGCAGCAGGCGCGATTCGGCGTCGCGTTCGGCCATGCTGTAGTTGATCTGGACGAAATCCGGCTTTTCGGCACGCAGCACCGCTTCCACTTCGCGATAGGCGCCTTCGTGGTAGTGCGTCACGCCGAGATAGCGAATTCGTCCTTGCTGCTTCCATTCGCGCAGCGTCGGCAGCTGCAGTCGCCAGTCGAGCAGGTTGTGGACCTGCATCAGATCGATCTGCCGGGTCCGCAAGCGGGTCAGCGACGTCTCCATCTGCCGGATGCCATCAGCGCGTCCGCTGGTCCAGACCTTGGTGGCGAGGAACAGCCGCTCGCGCAATCCGAGTTTCGCCGACAGATCGCCGACCACCGATTCGGAGCATCCGTACATCGGCGAGCTGTCGACCACCTGCCCGCCGCGCGCGACGAAGCGCGCCAGCACCTGCTCCAGCGCCGGGTCAGCTGAATCGGCGGCGTCGAAACTCTGGTAGGTGCCAAGCCCGACGGCGGCAATCAGCTCCCCCGACGAGGGGATACGGCGCCTGAGCATGCCGCTGTCAGCCGTGCCGGATGCCGTGCCGGATTTCGTCTCGGCTGCCGCACCCAAGCCGCCCCCGGCCAGCGCCAGCCCGGCGGCGGCAAGCGCTTTCAGCGCGGCGCGCCGCCCATCAACAGCCGACCCGCTATCGCCTGCCTGCATCACGCTCTCCTTTCATTTCAGCGCCGACGTCGCCGCCAGTGCGCCGTGCCCCGCTTGCTCAATAGAGCCTGCGCCCGCTGTCGCGTCTACCTGCTGCCGGTAACGCCTGCCAAGCCGCAGCCCCAGCCAGCCGAGCGCCAGGGCCCCGGGAATCGCCGCCAGCGCGACGCCCGAGGTGCTCAGTCCGGCCGCCGCGTACAACCAGCCGCCAAGGGCGTCGCCAGCTCTCGACACCAGGGTATCGAGAACGTTCTTGGCCTTGTAGCGCGCTTCGCGATCGACGGCCGTGAACAACGCCTCGCGTGCCGGGCGCATCAGGCCATGGCCGCCGGCCCGCGAAATGACCTGGGTGATCAGCACCACGGTCAGCACCGGAATCGCCGCCAGCACCGCCAGCGGAACCGCCAGCAGTAGCGGCACCGCCGCCAGCGTGATGCCGAGGCCCAGCCTGTGCATCAGACGGCCGGCGACCATCGCCTGCAGCCCGAGCGCCAGCAGGTTCACCGCCAGATCGATCACGGCAAAGAGCTGGGTGCGCGTCTCGGTGGTCAGGGCGGCCGCCTTGACCAGCCGCGCCTGCTCGAAATACACCAAGGTGCCAACGACGCTTTGCAAGACGATCACCAGCGCGATCATCAGCAGGTAAGGCGAAGCGGCGACCTCCGCCAGCCCGGCCAGGATGTTGCCACCGAGCGGCCGGCCCACCTCGGGCCGGGAATGGCCACCCACCACCCGCAGGATGCACAGCAGCGACAGCATCATCAAGGCGGCCGACACCAGCAGCAGGCCATGCACGCCGACCGCGTGCACCGCGAAGGCGGTGATCAGCGGGCCAACCAGCGCACCGCTGCTGCCGCCGGCGGCGATCATCCCGAACAGGCGACGCGCCTGCGCGTGCGCGAAGCTGTCGGCCATCGCGGTCCAGAACAGCGAAACGACGACGAGGTTGAAGACGCTGACCCAGACAAAGAGCGCCAGCGCCGCCGCGGGCGAAGCGCCACCGGCGATCCAGGCCTGAAATCCTGCCAGCACCAGCGCCGTGATGCCGAAGACCGTCGCCAGCAGCGCGCGCCTTGGCAGCCGCGCCGCCGCCCAGCCATAGAGCGGGACGATCGCCAGCATCCCGGCCAGGGTCAGGGAGAACGCCCACTGCAGCTTCTCCGGACCGATCTGGACGCCCATCTCCTCACGCACCGGGCGCAGCACGTAATACCCGGCAAGCAGCAGGAAGAAGCCGGAAAATGACCACCACAGCGCTCGCCCCTCGCCCGGGCGGCAATCGACCAGCCGCGCCCAGCGCGCGGCCGACGCCGCCGGTGCGGTCACCGGCTGCCCGGCTCGGCCCGCCCAGGCTTTGCCAGAACGATGTCAAAGCGGGCGAGCAGATTGCCGCCGCCCGCCGGTTGCTCGAACGGGACGATCAGCGCTGCCCGCGCCAGCGGGTCACGGACGCTCTGGAGCAGTCCGTCGCCAACGTTCTCGGCCGCCCCGGCGACGTACATCTGGGTGATCAGCGGCGGCTGGCCGGCGACCGTGATCGCGAAATGGACGTGCGGCGCGCGGCCAGGGTACGCCACGGGCTTGATGGTGCGAAAGCGGTAGCCGCCGTCGCTGCCGGTCACGAAGCGCCCGTAGCCCTGGAAGTTGGGGTCCAGAGGGCGCTCACCGCGATCGCCGGGATGGTGGTAGCGGCCAAAGGCGTTGCACTGCCAGATTTCGACCCGGGCAGCGGCCAGCGGCTGACCGGTCTCGTCGACGATGCGGCCATGCAGGTTGCAGATCTCGCCGCGCGCGATGCCACTCTGCCCGGCGACGCTGACCAGATCGTTGTCATCGTCGAGCGGCAGTTGCTGCGGATAGAACGGCCCCAGCGCCTGCGGCGGGGTGCGCAACAGCCCCGCCCAGGCGGCCACGGCAAGCGCGAGTCCGGTGACCGAGGCGGTGGCCAGCAGGATGCGGCGGCGAGCAGAATGCGACATGCGGTTCTCCAGGGCTTCGGCCTTTCGACCGGGTCCGCCGCGCATGATTCCGTTGGCAACGCCGGCAAACGCCCCGGCATCCGGTCGGTTGCCGGATTGTCTCCGAAAATCAACGATTGACGGCGCCTGCTGGGAGCAAATATAGTGCCATTGGTGCCATTGCCTGTCGCTTACCCGACCACCGTTCCGCTCGCTGCGTGGACCGAATCGTGCTGCCGACCCAATCGGAGGTGTTCATGAAATTTTCCATCAGCGCTGCGATCCCTCGCCTGAACGGGGTCTTCACCGGTGCGCACTGTTTCTCCAGGCTGGTGATGTTCGCCGCCCTCGCCAGCACGCTCGGCGCCACCCCGGCAAGAGCGGCTTTTCTGTACGTGTCCGGCAACAACGCGGGTCCCACCGGACCGATCCAGCAGTGGGCGGTGGGCCTTCCGGCCGCTCCTTTTCCCGCCGCTCCCGATGTGCAATTCGTCCCCGACGCGGCGTTCGTACCTGGGGCCAATGGCCGGGCCTTGGCTGCTGACCAGTTCTTCCTCTACTACACGGAACTGAGTAGTGGTTTCGGGCCCAGCGACGGGATCCACGTGATCAGCGTTTCGGATCCGATGAAACACGACGTCAAGGTCTTTGCCAACCCGAATCCCGGCTGGGGGATCCAGGATCTCGACGTCTTCGATCTGTTCGGCGACCCGTATAGCGTGAACGCATCACTCTACGCGCTGACCGGATACCCGTCCGGCGCGCCAACAGTGTTCCGGCTCTCGCGCTTCGACGGACACGTGATCGGCCTGCCGGTGGTCCTGCAAGCCCCTGCCGCACCGGATTCGGATGGGTTTACGGTGCTGCCGAACGGCAACTTCCTGGTCAATACCGGCGACGCGTCGCCTACTTACCAGGAATTCGATTCCATCACCGGCGCGGCTGTGGGCCAGGGCTTCACCGTTCCCTGTGGACAGGCGACCGGAGTCGACGCCGGCCCGACCACCCTGGTCATTCAGTGCGACTTCGACTCCTTCCTGATCACCGACTTCAGCGGCAACGTTCTCGACAAGGTGCTGGTTACGGCCAACCACATCGAAGACATCGAAGGAATCTTCGGTCCGCCGCTGCCCGAACCGGCCAGTCTGGGCCTGCTCGGCGTCGGCCTGGCCGCGCTCGGCCTGGTCCGGCGCCGAGCAGGTCGCCTGCAAGCCGCTGTCGAGATCGAGACGATGCGGGATCCGCAAGACCAGCCGCGTGGCCGATCCCGTGCCCGCGGTGAAGTCGAGGACGGACAGTGACATCGCACAGCACACCGCGCGCGGTGTCATTGCTTATTTCACGGGCAGGAAGGATCATCGCCCGAATGCTGTAGGCGAGCCCTGCCTTTTCGCCAGTGGTCGCGGTCGACTTGGCAAACCGGCGCGCCAACGGATATGCTGTCCCCGTACGCACCCGCCTTTCGCGCGTCTCCCGGCAAGACCAGATCGGTCCGGCCTTGCGGGTTGTCTCGTGAATTCTTCCTTCTTTCGTCTGCGAGGATGCTTGATGAACTCAAAATACTCCCGATCCTGTGCGCTGCTGACGGCACTGATGCTCGCCTGGTCACCGACCATGGCGCAGCAAGCGCAAACCACTTCGGCGCCGGAAGCCACAGCGGCTCAGCCCGGAACGAAGACCTTCGCGCAGCAGGATCTGGATCGGCTGCTGGCTCCGATCGCGCTGTACCCGGATGCCTTGCTGGCGCAGATTCTGATGGCCTCCACCTACCCCCTGGAAGTGGTCGAGGCGGCGCGCTGGGCCAAGGCCAATCCCAAGGTCACCGGCAGCGCGCTCGAGAACGCGATGACCAAGCAGTCGTGGGATCCGGCAGTCAAGGCGCTGACTTCGGTACCGCAAGTGCTGACCCAGATGAGCGACAACCTGAGCTGGACGCAAGGCCTGGGCGACGCTTTCCTGGCGCAGCAGCAAGACGTAATGAACACCGTCCAGGCGCTGCGCGCCAAGGCGGATGCCACCGGCAATCTCAAGACCACGCCACAGCAGGTTGTCAAGACCGAGACGCAGGGTAGCCAGACAATTTACGTCGTCGAGTCACCGGAGCCGGACGTGGTTTATGTGCCGACCTACAACCCAAGCGTCGTCTACGGCACCTGGTGGTATCCGACGCCGCCCTATTACATGTACCCGCCTGCCTACGTCTATCCGCCGGGACTGGTGTTTGCCACTGGCCTCCTCGTCGGTGCCGCGATCTGGGGTTCCTGCAACTGGGGCTGGGGGCGCAGCAGCGTCGACGTCAACGTGAACCGCTACAACTCGTTCAACCGGACCAATATCCGCAACAGCAACTGGAATCACAACGTCCAGCATCGCGGAGGCGTTGCCTACAAGGATCAGAACGTGGCCCGCCAGTACAACCGCGGAGGCAATGCCTCCGCCACCCAGGCACGGGAAAATTTCCGCGGCCGCGCGGAAACCGGACGTTCGGAACTAAAAGGAATGGATCGCGGCGAGTTGAACAGTCGCGTACAGAGCGCGGACCGCAGAGCGGGTACCGCCACACGCGACAGGGCAGACGGCGCCGGTGGTGGCAGGGCGGAAGCAAGCGATCGTATG
>DPSD01000420.1:0-3521 GCA_003538495.1 Accumulibacter sp. | reverse complement strand
CGTATGGAAGGCGCTGGGCGGGCAACCGCAAGCAACCGTATGGAAGGCGGCGGCGGACAGTCGGGAGCCGGCACCCGCTTTGACAGCGGTGGCGCGAATGCCGCCGCCGGCAACCGCATGGACAACCACGCGCGCAGCAATGCGAGCAGTCGAGCCGGCGGCGGCGGCTTCTCGGGCATCGGGAACGCCGGCCAGACGCATGCGGCAAGTCAGCGCGGCAGCGCCAGCCGCGCCGAGATGGGCAGCCGCGGCGGCGGGCATCGCGGAGGTGGTGGAGGTGGTGGAGGTGGTCGCGGTGGCGGCGGTGGTGGCGGTCGCCGGTAATCAGCACTGCTCATCCATTTCTGCGGAGAACACGACGATGAAACTCATGCACTCGATCAAGACCTTGGCCGTCGCCCTGTTGTTGGCGATCACTACTCCGGCCCCGAGCGTCGCCGCGCAGCCTGCGCCGACGGCGCACAAGGCCGTTCAGAAGTCCTTCGCCACACCCGAAGATGCCGCGACGGCGCTGGCCGAAGCAGTGCGCGCCGAGGACAGGAATGCGCTGCTGGCGGTTGTCGGCCCGACCTCGGGCAGCTGGCTGTTCAGCGGCGACGCGGTCGCCGACCGTGCTGACTGGAAGCGATTCCTGGCCGCCTACGATGACAAGCACAGCATCACCGAAGCCACTGCTGACAAGGCATTGCTGGCCGTCGGCGCGAGTGATTGGCCTTTTCCGGCACCGCTGGTGCGCAAGGCAGACGGATGGATTTTCGACGCCGAGGCCGGCAAGGAAGAAATCACCAACCGGCGTGTCGGCCAGAACGAACTGGACACCATCCAGACGCTGCTGGCGATTGTCGATGCACAGCGCGAGTACGCCGTGGGCGATTTGGACGGCAACGGCTACAACGACTACGCCCGTCGCTTTATCTCGAGCAAGGGCAAGAAGGATGGACTGTTCTGGCCGGTTCAGGGAGACGAGCCACCAAGCCCGCTGGGTCCGCTGGTCGGCGAGGCGACGCGGGCGGGATACGCGAAGGGGAATGGTGATCGGCCGGAGCCTTACCACGGCTATTACTACCGCATGCTGACCGCCGAGGGCAAGAGTGGCCCTGGTGGTGCCTACAGCTACCTGGTCAATGACAAAATGATCGGTGGCTTCGCGGTGGTCGCGTATCCGGCGAAGTACGGTGTATCGGGAGTGATGACCTTCATGGTCAACCACGATGGCGTCGTGTACCAGACCGACCTGGGCAAGAATACCGCCGCGGCGGCGCTGAAGATGCGCAGTTTCAACCCGGATTCAAACTGGACGATGGTGCACTGACCCGCAGCGTCCGTGTTTGGCAGGAGGCGCCAATCGCGGCGCCCCGGCCGCCTCCCTGGATCCTTCGCTCCTGAAGCCTGCCGCTCGGCTCAGCGCGCCGCGACGCGCTCGAACAAGGCGATCGACTCGACGTGCGAAGTATTGGGGAACATGTTGACCACCCCGGCACCGGCCAGACGGTAGCCCTTCTGGCTGACCAGGATGGACGCGTCACGCGCCAGGCTTGGCGGGCTGCACGAGATGTACACGATGCGCCGCGGGGCATCGGCGGCCAGCGCCTTGACCAGTTGCAGCGCGCCATCGCGCGGCGGATCGATGAGCATCTTGTCGAGCTTGCCGAAAGCGCTCACGGTCTCCGCCGTCGCTTCGAACAGATTGGCGACACGATACTCGGCGAGATCGCCGAGGCCGTTCGCCGCAGCGTTTTCGGCGGCCCGGCTGACCAGCTCGGCACTGCCCTCGACGCCCAGGACGCGGGCGCCACAACGGGCAATCGGCAAGCTGAAGTTGCCCAGACCACAGAACATGTCGCCGACGCGCTCACCCGGCCGCGGCTCCAGCAGCGACATCGCGCGGCGAACCAGCACGCGATTGATCGAATGATTGACCTGCGTGAACTCGGTCGGCGAGAAGAAGTGTTCGACGTCGAAGTCGGGGAGGAGGTAAGACAGCCGCGGTCCGGTCAGCGGATGGAAGCGGTAAGCCGTTGCCGGGCCCTTCGGCTGCAGGTAGAAGACAACGCCATGGCGGTCGGCAAAGTCGCGCAGAAGGACTTCGTCTTCCGCCTCGGGTAACTCCAGGACGCGCAGAACCAGCGCCGTCAGCCGCTCGCCGACCGCCACTTCGATCTGCGGCAGGCGGTCACGGATCGACAGCCGACCGATCAGTTCGCGCAGCGGCAGCAACAGCGACGAAAGATGCGGCGGCAGGATTTCGCACTGCCGCATGTCGGCGACGAAGCTGCTCTTCCGCTCATGGAAGCCGACCAGCACGCCGCCCTTCTTCGGAACGAAGCGGACCGACAGACGTGCGCGATAGCGGTAGGCCCATGCCTGACCATGAATCGGCGCGTAGAGCTGCCCGGCCCTGAGCTCGCCGAGGTGCCACAGATGGTCTTCGAACAGCCGCTGCTTGGCGGCAACCTGCGCCACGGGGTCGAAATGCTGCATGCTGCAGCCGCCGCAAACACCAAAGTGCGGACAAGGTGGCGACACGCGATCCGAAGACTCCTCAAGGACGCGCAGCGTTCGCGCCTGCTCGTAGGAGGGCTTTCGGCGGTAAACGGCGTATTCGATGCGCTCGCCGGGCAAAGCCCCGTCGACGAAAATCGTCTTGCCGTCGAGCGTGGTCACCCCACGCCCTTCGTGGTCCAGCGATGCAATGATTCCAGTGGGCATTCGATGCTTCCGCAGAAAGGATCGGCGATTGATTCTATCCCGAATGCCGATCCGCTCACCTGCCGATGCGCAGGCGAGAGCGGCCGCCCAGCCGGTCGTGGCGGGGAAAAGCGGCTGACGAGAACCGACAATGGCGGTCTTGCCTGCCCCGGGCCAAGCCTGCTATCGTCGCCTGAAACCTTGCGGAGTTCTCCTGATGAGCAGTCGCCTGATCACCACCTGGACCGAATACGACGGCGCCGTCGAGGAAATCCTTGCGCTGTCGGCGAGCACGCTGCAGATCTTCGACGAGGACCTGTCGACACTCAAGCTCGAACGACCCGAGCGGATCGAGGCGCTGCGTCGCCAGCTGAGCGCGCGGCAGGACAACACGCGGATCACGATCATCGTCCAGAAACCGGATTTCGTCCGGCAATACAGCCCGCAGTTGATGAACTTGCTGGCTGTCTACGCGCCGACGCTGACAATCATCCATTCGCCAGCGCATCTGGACACACTCAAGGACTCCATGCTGATCGCCGACGGCCGACACGCGCTGGTCCGCTTTCACCGGGATCATGCGCGATCCAGAGCGATCGTCGGTGACGAGCAGGAGTGCGCGCCCTATCAGCTGCGCTTCGACGAGATTCTCGGCGAAGGCGGCGACCCGCTGAGCGCGACAACGCTCGGACTGTAAGCCCTTACGCGGGATCAGCGAGCCGCTCGTATACCTGCGGCGGCGTTCGGCCTGGTTCGGCGGCTGCCGGATGCGGTGGGGCAGAAGCCGCCGGCGAGCCCGCGCTTTCGGCTAAACCTGCCGCCCTCGTCCCCGG
>DPSD01000472.1 GCA_003538495.1 Accumulibacter sp. | reverse complement strand
CAGACCAGCGCAACGATCAGCGGGAATGCATGGTCTCCTGATTGCCTATTTGGCCGTTAAGATATATCGTGAAGGCACAATAGGCAAAGGAAAGCCGCCATGACACCAGTTGCAAAAGCTCGTGATGAAAGAGCGACTGCCCCGCCACGCCAATCAAGACGACAGGCGGTGCGAACCGGCTCGGGTGCTCCCCCAGTTGCAGTGGTTCCCGAGGAATTCCAGGAGGGTCTGGCACGCGTGGTTTCGTTGCTGGAGCGCGAGGGGCGTAGCCAACTGCTCGACAAGGCAGACCAGATCGCGCGTCTGGTCATCGAGGTCACGCCGCCGTCGGATGCACTGGTCCGGGAGCGCATCGCCCGCCTCAAGACGATTGCCTGCCTTTTCGCCGAGACCCAGTGGTTCACCGCCCAGCAGATCCACGATCTGCAACCGCGGCCGCCGAAGAACCCTTCAGCTCCCGCGAGTGACTGGAAAAGGCGCGGCAAGATTTTCTCCGTAAGCTGGGACGGAAAAGAGTACTTCCCCGCCTATCAGTTCAGCGAAGCGCTTCAACCGCTGCCGGTAATTGCCGAGGTTCTCGCCCAGTTCGGCGAGGTCGCCGACACTTGGCAGATCGCGGCCTGGTTTCATTTCCCCAACGGTTGGCTCGCCGCTGCCGGTTCCGACGAAGCCCCGCGTGCTCGAGCCCCTCGCGATTGCCTCAACGAACGGGAAGCGCTGTTTCAGGCCGTTCGCCATCGCCTGGGTAGCTATCAGGCATGAGCTGCGGCCTGCCGGCCCCGGGACCATCCGAGAACTTCACCCTGGAGACCCTCACCCACCAGCAAGCGCCGGTGTGGTACCACGTCTTCTGCACCCGCGACCACCCCAATACCGCGGAGAGTTTCTCATTCGGCTGGGGCGATACCCGCTTCGCGCCGATCAAGCTACCCGACGGTCGTCCGGTCGGCACCTGCTACGCGGCCACCAGCGAACGCGCTGCCTGCCTCGAATCCGTGCTGCACGACTTACCGCTCGATCCGCCCGGCGTCTTCAGCCTCGCCGACCTGGCGCACTGTCGCATCCCGAGTTGGCGGGAGGCGAGGGCGGAACTGAATGAGTTGCCGCTGGCGTCGGAAAGGTGGATCGAGATTGACACCTCTTGATGGGGGCTCACTCATATACTTTCATTGGTGGCTGCAACGCCCAGGCCGACACCGTGCAGGCGCTGGTCGCGCGGCCAGCCGACCTGCACGTGCACGACGGCATAAAGCGGGCGCTGCAGTCCTGGTTGCGCCAAACTGGCGCTGCGCGCCTCAGGCCGGCGTAGCCTGGCGGCCGCGCCGGCGGGCGAGCGGGATGCCAAAAATCAGGAGGGAGAGCATCGAGGGTTCGGGAACGGTGAGGGCACCTTGCAATCTGACAGCCTCCCATACGTTGTCCGAGGAAGTCATGGTAATCGTCAGCGTGTTCAAGCCCGCGACGAAAAAGCCGCTTCCCGCTGCGGCGGAGAATGCAGTGGTGGCTGAATAGTCCGCGAGAAGGCTGCTGAGAAGGTTCCCATTCAATTTCAAATCACCCGAGTCGTCGATTCCCCAGACACCAGAGATCGAGGCCGACGCGACCTCTGAGGCAGCGAGCGTGAATGAGCGGTAATAGGAGAACGGGGTCCCTGATCCATTGCCGAGGCTGTTAGGATCGATGGTAATCCAGGACGACCCAGGTCCGTTGGCGGCCCAGGCGAAGAATGCACCGCCCGTGTTCGTTGCATCGACGACCTTGGCGGGGGCGATCCCGCCTGCCGGCTGGTCGACGGTCCAGTGCGCGTCGGGCGTGTTGCCGAGGGTGATCAAGGTATCCGACGCATCGAGGCCGGTCGACAAGTTCAGTACGCTCGCCTCGGCGACGGCAGATCCGAGAACCAGCATTGCGGCGGCCGCCAGGTGGCGGGTGTAAGTTGCTGTCACGTTCATGGCGGCACTCCTTATTTATCAGAACAGTGTTGACGGCCAGATATAAGCATTGAACGTACCATGATGAAAAATCAATGACTTGCCTGAAATTCGGTCACGTACTGTAAGATTTTTCGACAGTGCATCTCGCGCGGTCAGTACTCAGATGGGCCAGCGCCAGGTCTCGCCACCGCTCGCAACACTCGGCGCACTGACAGTCCAGCACGTCGGATTTGCGGCCAGAAACATTCTTCACGGGGCGCGCGTTGACCTGCAGCACCGTGAAGCCACGCGACTCCAGCAATTCGAACCAGGGGATCCAGTACACGCCGGTAGACTCCATCGCCACTCGGGACTGGCCCGGCTGGAGGCGGAGGCTTCGATTGCGTTGGGCCCTGGCTTGCTCCATCATTCCCTCCCTGTGTTTCTTCGGCGCGATTTGCGGCAGCGGGCCGATTACTTCGCTAACCTGTAAAAGGAATATCAGACATGACCCTAACAACCTCAGCAATTACGCCATCTGGTTTGCGGGTGGTGAAAGCTCTCGGTGAGGAACCCGCTTTGAAGGTCGGGGACTGCGTCCGGATTTCGATGCGTTTTCCCATTGGCCACTACCGCGTGCCGCTCTACGTCCGCGGCAAGCAAGGCGTGGTGAAAATGATCCTGAGGCCGGTGGCCGTCAACAATGAGGAGGAAGTGTATGGCCGTAATGCCGGGATCAGAAGATATTACTATCGGGTGAGCATTCTGCTTTTGGAATTGTGGCCTGGATACGCAGGGCCAGCGCAGGACCAGTTGGTCATTGAGGTATTTGAAACCTGGCTGGAAAGGATTTGAACCATGGAGACACACGACCACGACCACGATCATCCGAAGGCGTCGGATGAACCGATGCCGGGCTATTATGAAATCATGGAGATCGCTGTCCGCGAATTGCTCATCGAGAAGAGATTGATCGGCCCGGGTGAAATTCGCCGCCAGATCGAAGTGCTCGACTCCCGCACGCCGGCTCTGGGGGCGAAGGTGGTGGCGCGAGCATGGGTTGATCCAGGATTTCGCGCGCGTCTGCTGGCCAATGGCCGTACCGCCTGTGAAGAATTCGGGATCAGCTTTTACGACGATACCCAGTTGATCGTGCTCGAAAACACCGACAGAGTTCACAACCTCATCGTCTGCACGCTCTGTTCCTGCTATCCGCGTCCGGTGCTGGGGCTGCCGCCTGACTGGTACAAGTCCAAACCTTATCGGGCTCGCGCGGTGAAAGAGCCAAGGGCGGTCCTGGAGGAATTTGGCACACACATTCCCGGGGATGTAGAGATCTGCGTTAGTGATTCGACCGCGATGGTTCGTTATCTCGTGCTGCCGCAACGACCGGCGGGCACGGAGGATTTGAGCGAGGAACAGCTCGCAGCCCTGGTTACGCGCGATGCGATGATCGGCGTCGTCCGAGTAGAAAACCAAAGACAGGACACACCATGAACCACAGTGAAGACTTATTAAAACGCCTGCCCAACGACATCGGCGGGCTGCCGGCCGACCGAGTCCAGCAAACGGACCATGTGCTGTTGCCCTGGGAGAAGCGCTGCCACGCGCTGGCGGATGTGCTGGACTACCATAAAATCATCAACACCGAGGAAAAGCGTCGCGGGGTGGAGTCTCTCGGCGCCGAGATGATGAACAATCTCACCTACTATGAGCGCTGGATTGCCGCTTTTTCCGTCATCTTGTTTCAAAAACAGATCCTTGCTCCCGACGACCTGGCGAGGAAAATGGCTGAGGTGGAAGCGCGGTATGCCAATGACCCGCATCAGGACACCTGAGGCAATGACGGTGCAAAGCAAAAGCCCCGGGCATGGGTAGCGAGTAATGAGCACGCGGCTTCATCCATGACCGTTAATGTGAAAGTCGCGTATGCGACTCACGAATCTCCCCTCCCCACTTGTGGAGGAGGGGTCGGGGGAGAGGGTAACGGTCATGACTTTCATGATCAGGGGTGTCTTGCAAAGTCATGACCGTTAG
>DPSD01000262.1:428-4664 GCA_003538495.1 Accumulibacter sp. | reverse complement strand
GAAGCCGGACGGTGCAGGGTATGGATGCGTCGAGAGGTCATGGCGCCGTTATACTCCTGTTCCTGACCGAAGCGCAGTCCGACGACGCTCTTCAGCAGGCCATAGACCAGGCAGCTGCCAAGCAGGGCAATGGCGACCGCCATCGCGGTCATCAGCAACTGCGGCATCAACGCGACGCCGCCGACGCCGCCCAGCGCCTTGCTGCCGAAGATGCCGGCGGCGATGCCGCCCCAGGCGCCGCACAGGCCATGCAGCGGCCAGACACCGAGCACGTCGTCGATTTTCCAGCGGTTCTGGGTGAGCGTGAACATCATCACGAACAGCCCGCCGGCGACACCGCCGACGACCAGCGCGCCGATCGGATGCATCAGGTCCGAGCCGGCGCAGACGGCGACCAGCCCGGCGAGAGGGCCGTTGTGCACGAAGCCCGGGTCGTTCTTGCCGGCGACCAGGGCGACCAGCGTGCCGCCGACCATGGCCATCAGCGAGTTCATCGCCACCAGGCCCGAGATCTTGTCGAGCGTTTGCGCGCTCATCACGTTGAAGCCGAACCAGCCGACGGTCAGAATCCAGGCGCCGAGCGCCAGGAAGGGGATCGACGACGGCGGGTGTGCGGACATTCGCCCTTCCCGGGTATAGCGCCCGTAACGCGCACCGAGCAGCAGTACGGCGGGCAGCGCAATCCAGCCACCCATCGCGTGCACGACCACCGACCCGGCGAAATCGTGAAACTCCTCCCCGTAGGTGGCTTTGAGCCAGGCCTGGACACCGAAGGCCTGATTCCAGGCGATGCCTTCGAAGAAGGGATATATGAAGGCGACGATCAGAAAGGTCGCCGCAAGTTGCGGATAGAACCTCGCGCGCTCGGCGATACCGCCCGAAACGATCGCCGGAATGGCTGCCGCGAAAGTGAGCAGAAAGAAGAACTTGGTCAGCTCGTAGCCGTTCTTCGCGAGCAAGGTTTCGGCGCCGGCGAAAAAGTTGGTGCCGTAGGCGACGCTGTAGCCAATAAAGAAATAGGCGATGGTCGATACCGAGAAGTCGGTCAGGATCTTGACCAGCGCGTTGACCTGGCTCTTCTTGCGCACCGTCCCAAGTTCGAGAAAGGCAAATCCCGAATGCATCGCCAGCACCATGATGCCACCGAGCAGAATGAACAGTACGTCACTACCAGACTTGAAAGCTTCCATGCTTCCTCCTGAAAATCGCGTTGAAGCCTATAAGCAATTTTCAAGCCACGCTCAATTGGTGCGCTACCCCAGCATTTCCGGTCCGATCGCGGGCAGCAATGCACCGCGTCGGTGCATTGCTGCCCGCGATCGGCACCACGATGGGGCTGCATGCACCAGCGTCTGCCGCGTTCAGTCTATTGTGGTGCGGCCCCCGGCGGCAGCAGCACCCACATCCGGCCTTGCTGCTTCATGCGCCCGGCCTGTGCACCGGCCTGCGCACCGAAGCCCCAGAAGAAGTCGGCGCGAACGACGCCGCGAATCGCGCTGCCGGTATCCTGCGCCAGCATCAGGCGGCGCAACGGGATGCTGGTCGCCGGTTGAGTGGTCGCCAGGAATACGGGCGCGCCCAGGGGAACGTGCGCCGGGTCGACGGCAATGCTGCGCTCGGGCGTCAGCGGCACTCCCAGGGCGCCGCTCGGGCCATCGCCTCCATTGCCTTTCAGCGCTTGCTCGCTGAAGAAGACGTACCGCGGGTTGGCGTTCAGCAGCTCGGGCAGCCGCGCCGGGTTGGCCTGTGCCCACTGCTTGATTCCCTGCATCGACGCCTGGTCGACGGTCAGTTCGCCGCGGTCGACCAGCACCTTGCCGATCGACTGATAGGGGTGTCCGTTCTGGTCGGCGAAAGCCAGGCGCGTCATGCTGCCATCGGCGAGTTTGACGCGCCCTGAACCCTGTACCTGCAGAAAGAACAGTTCAACCGGATCATCGACCCACAGCAGGACGCGGTCGGCGTAGGCCTGCTCGCGACCGGCGATCTCGGCCCGCGAATAATAGGGAAGAACCTTGTTGCCCTGCAAACGACCGCGCAGGCGCTGGTTCTTGAGCTCGGGCTGGACCGCGCCGAGATCGATGCTCAGCAGGTCGGCCGGAACGCCGAGAACGGCTTGCAGATAGGGTTTGCCGCGCGTCCGTGAGCCACGCAGCAACGGCTCGTAGTAGCCGGTGACCAGACCTTCGGCGCTGCCGTCGGGGTTGGTCAGCAGCCAGGGCTGCAGGCGCGACTCGAAAAGGCTGCGGATGCTGGCGCTGGAAGGCGTCGGCAGCGCCCTTGCCTGCTCGCAGGCAGGCCGCCACAGCGGCCATTGCGGGCGCTTGGCCAGGCTTCGGCACGATTCCAGGAAGGCCGGCCAGGCCGCCCGCAGATCGTCGTCGGTCCAACCCGGCAGATCGCTCCAGCGCGCCGGTTGCAGCGGCTTGAATAGCGGCTTGGGCGTTCTCGCGTCGGCGCCGGGCTCGCATGGTGTACACGCCGGGCAGCTCGGGCAGTCGCCGCGCGGCTCCTCGCGCCGGGTGCCACAGGCGCTGAGCAGCAGGGCCAGCAGCGTCGCGGTCAGGATTTTGGCAAGCGCCGGGGCCGAGGCGGGGCCAGGGAACCGTCGTGGTTGGCTTTTGAGCATGGTTTGGCTAGAGTGTCGGGTTCGTCACCCCGCCGAGTATACCGTCCGATGACTGACCATTTCCGGCAACTTGCCAGCTTTCTGGCGCGCGCTGAGCAGTTTCTCGATCGGATCGAGCCCTTGCTGCCACCGGCGTCGCCGACCCCCGACTGGCATGCTGCCAGCGCCTTTCGCTGGCGAAAGAGCCATGGCGCCGGCTACCTGCAGGCAATCACCCGGCTGCCCGAAATCACCCTTGCCGACCTGCACGACGTCGATCAGCAGAAAGCCCGTATCGACGCCAACACCCGCCAGTTCGTCGCCGGCCAGCCGGCGAACAACGTCCTGCTGACCGGTGCGCGGGGGTCAGGCAAATCGTCGCTGGTCAAGGCCCTGCTCAACGCCTATGCGGCCGACGGTTTGCGGGTCATCGAGGTCGAAAAGAGCGACCTCACCGACCTGCCGGACATCGTCGAGCTGGTCGACGGGCGCCCCGAGCGCTTCGTCATTTTCTGCGACGACCTCTCGTTCGATTCCGGCGACGCGCGCTACAAGGCGCTGAAAGTCGTTCTGGACGGTTCGCTTGCGGCCGCTCCCGAGAACGTCCTGATCTACGCCACCTCCAACCGCCGCCACCTGATGCCCGAGTATTTTGCCGAGAACCTCGAGAGCAAGCGGGTCGGCGACGAGATTCACCCGGGCGAAGCGATCGAGGAGAAGGTCTCGCTCTCCGAGCGTTTCGGCCTGTGGATTTCCTTCTACCCTTTCGATCAGGACGCCTATCTCAACATCGTCGCGCACTGGTTGAAGACCTTTGGCTGTGCCGACGCCGAAGTCTTCCGCGCCGAACGCGATGCGCTCAACTGGGCGCTCGAGCGCGGATCGCGCAGTGGCCGTGTCGCCTGGCAGTTCGCCCGCGATTGGGCGGGCCGGCAGCGCAGCGCCGACGGCGGGCAGCGATCGACGCCCGCGACCGCCGTGCGCACTGCTGCGGCGGGCAAGCGCAAGCGTTCGGCGCGCACGTCGTGAGGCGAAATCCCCCGGTGACGCCGGCCGGCAGATGACCCG
Organism: Accumulibacter sp.; assembly: GCA_003538495.1. The sequence goes on along the minus strand of DPSD01000262.1, from coordinate 988 downwards.
GATCCCGACAGCTGCCGCGCTCGGCGCAGTCGGCTCGGCCGGCCTGCCCGACCCTCCCAGTCGACTCGCGCCCGTCGGGGAAGTGACCGAAGTTGCCGCAGCAGTGCTGCTGCGTGGTCACCCGGCGGCGCCGGAGTTCCTGATGGCGCAACGCCCGACCGGGAAGGTCTATGCGGGTTACTGGGAGTTCCCCGGCGGCAAGGTCGAAGCCGGCGAGAGCGTCCGCGAAGCGCTGGTTCGCGAGCTGCACGAAGAACTGGGGATCACCGTCGACCGGCTTTGGCCGTGGGTCTGCTGCGAGTTCACCTATCCGCATGCCACCGTGCGCCTGCGCTTTTTCCGCGTCAGCTCGTGGCACGGGCAAGTCACGCCGCTGGAACACAGCGCCTTTGCCTGGTTGAGGGTCGGCGAGGCGGCCAGCGTCGCACCGATCCTGCCCGCCAACGGACCGATCCTGCGCGCGCTCGACCTGCCGGCGGTGTATGCCCTGAGCAATGCCGAGGAGAATGGCCCGGCGGCGGAACTGGCGCGGCTGGCGGGAGCGCTGGCACAGGGGCTGA
>DPSD01000262.1:0-184 GCA_003538495.1 Accumulibacter sp. | reverse complement strand
TCTTCGACGAGCCCACCATCGGGCTGCACCCGCACGACATCGAGCGGATGAACAACCTGCTGCTGCAGCTGCGCGACAAGACGCTGGCGCCAGCGCAGCGCCGGTCCTTCGCCGACGAGGTGATGGCGCTGGCGCGCGGTTACGAGAACGCGCGTGTGCTGGTCAACGACGACCAGGAACTCGC
>DPSD01000230.1 GCA_003538495.1 Accumulibacter sp. | reverse complement strand
ACGGTGCCGGCAAGACGACCTTACTTGCCACGCTGATGGGTCTGCTGCCGGCGCGCGGCGAGATCGTCTATCTCGGTGAGCGGCAGGGCGCCGGGCGCAGCGTCGAAAAGCTGGGGATGACACTGGTCCCCGAGAAGCGCGAGCTGTTCGCGCAAATGAGTGTTGCGGACAATCTTCTGCTCGGCGCTTTCGACCGCTATCGCAGCGGCCATCGCGATCACCTTGAAACCATGGACCAGGTATTCGACATCTTCCCGCGCCTGCTCGAGCGTCGTGAGCAGGTGGCCGGAACGCTCTCGGGTGGCGAACGCCAGATGCTGGCCATGGGCCGGGCGCTGATGGCCAAGCCGAAATTGCTGCTGCTCGACGAGCCCAGCCTGGGGCTTGCGCCGCTGATCATCAAGGACATCTTCCGCACCGTCGCGCAGCTCAGGAAGACCGGGGTGGCGATCGTGCTGGTCGAGCAGAACGCGCGCGCGGCGCTCCAAATCGCCGATTACGGCTACGTTCTGGAGACCGGCGAGCTATCGCTTGAAGGACCGAGTCGCGATCTGGCCAGCGACCCGCGCGTGATCCAGAGCTATCTGGGGCTTGGCGGCCAGCATTAGCAGGGCGTTGGCGGGGCTCCCTGAGGTGGTCGGCGACGTCACCGCCGGGTCGGCAGAGAACGCCTGCGGTCCGTTTGGCGGAGAGTCAGCGGCCGCCTAGGGACCAGGCGTCCTCGCCCCGCCGCGTGCGGCGGAATGCGTGGCGGTAGTGACCCCGTACTTGCGCGAGACGCGCTGGTACATGTCGACCGCCGAGATGACCTTGGCGTTGCGCATGTCCTTGTCTTGAGCGGTTTGCAGGTAACCGAGCGCGCGTTTTGCCAGCGCCGGATTCCACCCCTTCAGTTCGAGCAGGGTGCAGATGGCCTTGGTGGCATTGACCAGAAATTGCAGGTTGGGTACCCGCTCGGCGGCTTCCATCAGCAGCTGCACCGAGCCTTCGAGGTCGCCGCTGCGGGCCGCGAGGACGCCGCGGTTGTTCAACTCGACGATTTCCTTACCGACCTGCGCGAGCAGTGCCTGACCGTTCTTCTCCTTTCCCGTCTTGGCGTAGATACCCTGGATCCGGGCGATCGTCGCCCGGTCTTCATGGTTTTCGGCGGCGACCTTGCGGACCACCTCTTGCGCACTCGCCTCGTCGCCGGTAGCCAGGCACGCATGTGCGAGATCGAGGGCCAGCTTGCTCGATACCAGCGCGCCCTTACCCTCGTCGTTCAAGGCATCATGCAGGATCAGCGCTTTTTCAACTGCCAGCCTGGCGCGGGTCGGGTCGCCCTCCTTGTCCGCACACAAACCCTCCATCACCAACGCCGCCAGTTCGCCCTGCTTGCTGCCGCGCCAGTCACGGCGGAGCTCGTCGGTGATCCGTTTGGCGCCCTCGGTGTGACCCAGATCGAGCATCACCCGCGCGAGGTTGGAGTAGTCGTCGAGGTTGTTGAGCGACGAGCCGCGTCGACGTTCCAGCACCTTGCCGTAGGCCTTCTCGGCGGTCCTGAAGTCCTGGTTGCGCGCCGCCACGTCGCCGACCATTCGTTGCCGGGCCGAGTTGTTGGGCGAGATCGTCGCTGCCGATTCCAGGGTTTCCTGGGCTTCCGGAAGCTTTCCCATTTCTTCGCGGACCTCGGCGAGGAAGTCGTAGGCGGCCATGAATTCGGGAAAATCGGTGATCAGAGCCTGTCCGACGGTCTCGGCCTCGGCCAGCTGCTTCTGGCTACGCAGCGAAATTGCCAGGCCAATGCGCGCCCACGGCACCATACGTTCCGCAAGTACGTGCTCGTAGATCGACTGCGCCTCGGCTGGGCGCCCGAGCACGTTGAGGATTTCTCCCTTGAGGCGCAGTACGTCAAACTGGAAGCCGCTGTCCTGCGCCAGCAGGCGTTCGCAGGTCGCCAGCGCGTCAGCAAAAGCGCCATTGTCGAGATGCTCGTACAGCTGCGCAAAAAACTGTTTTTTGTACAGCGCCCGGACCAGCCTGCCGTGCAGCTCGTCCGCCGTGAAGGGCTTGATCAGGTAGTCATCAGGGGCCAGCTCGGCGATCGAGATCACATTGTGGTAGGCGCGTTCGCTGGTAATTAGCATGAACACGGTCGATAGCGCCACCAGGCGTTGCTGGCGCAGTTCTTCGAGCAGTTGCTGGCCGTCGCGGCCGTCTTCGAGCTGGTAATCGGACAGGATGATGTCAAAGTGATGTGCCTTGACCTGCCGCAGAACCTCGGCCGAGGTGCCAGCGTTGTGGACCGCGGTAACGCCCAGCGCGGAGAGCATGATGCGCAGCGAGCTGCGCGCATTCGGAAAGCGATCGACCAGCAGGGCCCTCTTGCGCGCCAGGTCCTTGCTCAATTTCTGGAGCAGGTCAGCGGTGCTTTCGGGCGTCTTCATGGACGGCACATTACCTGACCCGGCTTTGCCCGGCAAGCCGGCAGATGCAGGCTACCGGCACGCACCGTCTGGCGCTCGCCACGGCCCGTCCGGTGGCTGGAACCGCTTAGCTGACCGAACTGCGAATCAGGTGGTCAAAAGCGCTGAGCGACGCCTTGGTGCCTTCGCCCATGGCGATGATGATCTGCTTGTACGGCACCGTGGTGACATCGCCAGCAGCGAACACGCCCGGTAGAGACGTTCCGCCGCGGGCATCGACCTCGATCTCGCCGTGTGGCGAAAGGGCGATCGTTCCCTTGAGCCACTCGCTGTTGGGCAGCAGGCCGATCTGCACAAAGATCCCTTCCAGTTCGATGCGCCGCGCCTCGCCGCTCGGTCGATCGGTGTACAGCAGGGCGCTGACCTTCTCGCCGTCGCCGATGACTTCCGTGCTCAGCGCCTCGGTGATCACCCGGACGTTCGGGAGGCTGAAGAGCTTCTTCTGGAGCACGGCGTCGGCTCGCAGGCTGGATTCGAACTCGAGCAGCGTGACCTGGCCGACGATGCCGGCGAGGTCGATCGCGGCTTCGACGCCGGAGTTGCCGCCACCGATGACCGCGACGCGCTTACCTTTGAACAAGGGGCCGTCGCAGTGCGGGCAGTAGGCCACGCCCTTGTTGCGGTACTCCTGTTCTCCGGGCACGTTCACGTTGCGCCAGCGCGCGCCGGTGGACAACACCACGCTGCGCGACCTGAGCACGCCGCCGTTGGCGAGGTGCACCTCGATCAGGCCACCTTCCTGCGCAGCCGGCACGAGCTTCAACGCCTGCTGCAGGTTCATGATGTCCACTTCGTAGTGCCGCACTTGAGCTTCCAGCGCGGCGGCAAATTTCGGTCCGTCGGTTTCCAACACCGAGATGTAGTTCTCGATGGCCATGGTGTCGTTCACCTGACCGCCGAAACGCTCGGCCACCACCCCGGTGCGGATGCCCTTGCGCGCTGCATAGACCGCCGCCGCCGCGCCGGCTGGGCCGCCACCCACCATCAACATGTCGAACGCCTCTTTGGCGCTGAGCTTGGCCGCCTCTTTCTCGGCCGACTTCGTGTCCAGCTTGGCCACGATTTCCTCGATCAGCATGCGGCCTGACCCAAACACCTGGCCGTTGAGGTACACCATGGGCACGGCCATCACCTCGCGCTCCGTCACCTCTTGCTGGTACAGCGCGCCGTCGATCACCACGGTCTTGACCTTCGGGTTGAGCACGGCCATCAGGCTCAGCGCCTGCACCACGTCCGGGCAGTTGTGACAGCTCAAGGACATGTAAACCTCGAACCGGAAGTCACCGTCCAGGCCTTTGATCTGCTCGATCACTTCGGGCTCAACCTTGGGCGGGTGGCCACCCGTCCAAAGCAGCGCCAGCACCAACGAGGTGAATTCGTGGCCCAGCGGGATCGCCGCGAAACGAAGGCTCATGTCGGTGCCTGCTCGTTTCAGGCTGAACGACGGCGTGCGTGCATCGTGGCCATCGGTGCGCACGGTGATCTTGTCGCACAGCCCCGCCAGGGTCTGCAACAGCGCCCGCATCTCTTGCGAGGCAGCCGATTCGTCCAGCGAGGCTTCGATCACGAAAGGCTGGGTCACGCGCTCCAGGTAGGCTTTGAGCTGGGCTTTAGGGGTGTCGTCAAGCATGGTGTCCTCCGGGTTGGATCCTGATGGCATCCCCCTTGGGATGCGCTGGTGCAAGTATAGATATTGACTATCAGTTTTGGTTTTGACTTATTCAAAACTATTGATAGCCAAAATGCATGCGACCGGCGACCTCAAACGACAAGGGGCGCTGCCTTGCGGCAGCGCCCCTTGAGCTCGCGTCAGGAC
>DPSD01000635.1 GCA_003538495.1 Accumulibacter sp. | reverse complement strand
ACGATAGACAAGTTCTACGGCGATAAGGGGCGCTATCCCGACAGTCTTGATGAACTGGTCAGCGAAAAGTATCTGCGCTCTCTGCCCTACGACCCGATCACCGGCAGTACCAGTACCTGGACGCTGATCGCGCCCGCTACCGCCGACGCCACGGGCGGGGTCTACGATCTGAAGAGCGGTGCGCCGGGCGCCACCCGCGACGGCAAGCCATTCGCCGATCTGTAGCGATGGCGCGCGCTGGCTTTCGCAGCACCGGCAGCGGCGAGGCCGGCTTCAGCTACCTGGCGCTGCTGATCCTGGTCGCCATTCTGGCACTGGCGACCAGCGGTCTGCTGACGCTGGGCAGCATCGTCCAGCGGCGTCAGGCCGAGCAGCGACTGCTCGAGGTCGGCGCCAGTTATCGGCAGGCGATTTCCAGCTATCTGAACAGCAGTCCGGCGGGCGACCGCCGCTACCCCGGTACGCTGGCCGAGTTGCTCAGGGATCCGCGCCATCCCGGCGTGCTCAGGCATATCCGGCAACTCTACGCGGACCCGATCAGCGGCCGCCAGGAGTGGGGGCTGATCGTCGCCCCCGGCGGTGGCATCATGGGCGTACATAGTCTGTCGAAGGCGCGGCCGATCAAGGTCGGCGAATTCGACCCCGAGGATGCGTCCTTCGAAGGTGCCTCAAGCTATTCCGGTTGGCTCTTCGTCGCGCGACCTTCCGCTGCAGGTCCGGTTTCGGCGCCCGGCCAGGGGGGCGAGACGCCGGCTTCGATACCGACCCTGGACGGTTCGCCGGTTGCTGGCGGTCTGGTGCCGCAGAATCCCGCGATGGTTCCCGCTCAAGTGCCGGCGCCGACGCCTCTTCCGTTGGCCCCCGGGGGCGGGTAGAGCGGATCGCACTGCTCGTCGAGGGCCGCAATCACCGCCCCGCAGTCAGATTTCGCTTCAAACGCCCAGCCTGCTGTGATAGCGTCTAGCTTCCTGTCTTGGAGGGAAGCATGATGATTACTGGATCGCGTTTTCGGAAATTGAGGTATGCAGTGTCGGCCGCCTCGGTGGCCCTGCTGTTTACCGGCGGCGCTGTTGGTGCCGAGGAGGTGCCGCTGGTTGATGGGACGCACTGGACGACGTCCGCTCCGGATGTCAAGAAGGCCTATCTGGTCGGCCTGGCCAATGCCATCCAGATCGAGATGGCGTACGAGGCCGACGGCATGCCTGCTGCGGCTGCGGACGGTTTTTCGTCAACCGTGGTCAAGGGAATGAAGGGCCAGACCTTGAGCGCCGCGCTCGAAGTCGTGGACAAGTGGTACGCGGCACATCCCGAGAGCTTGCGGCGACCCGTGGTCGAGACGATCTGGTTCGAAATGGTGGTCCCAGGACTTGGCAAGAACAAATAGCGGAGGCGAGAGAGATGAAAACAACGGGATTAGCACTAGCGACCGCTGCGGCCGTCGCCCTGATGGGTTGCACGAACATGACGCCGCGCGAGCAGGGGACGGTCAGCGGTGCGGCGATTGGCGCCGCGGCGGGGGCGGGTATTGCCGCCATCTCGGGGGGCAACGGGTGGACCGGGGCCGCGATTGGCGGGATCGTTGGCGGAACGGTCGGCAATCTCAAGGGCAAACAGCAGCAGTAGCGCCATGGATGCTCGGCCGGGGTCTGGCCCGCCCAGGAACTGCCAAGCCTCCCAGCGAATCCTTTCCCCGAGAGCCGCGGCAGCGGCTCTTCCTACTTGGTGATCGCTGCGTTGCGGCCGGAAAACTGGTCGCTCAGGCGAAAAGCCGCATCGCTGAAGTCACCGCGCGGCTGGGACTTGCAGTAGCGCGTGATGTGCTGTTCGACAGTGCCGCTGGAGATCGTCGATACCTGCTGGCTGCGGTTGGCGTAATTGTGGCCGGTGAGGACGCCGCGCACCCACACGACGTAGAGCGCACGTTGTTCGGCATCGTTGGTCGATTCGGCCCAGGCGCGACACGACATGTCGTCAAAGCCGAGGATCTTGACCGGGATCTCGGCAGCGGCGGCTGGGTTTGTCGCCAGCACGGCAAGCGACAGGACAGCGCGATGCAGGCACTTCCATCGGGACATTGAGTGGCTCCTTGCCAGGTGATCGTGTGAAGGCTCTGATTGTCCACGGTAAGGGGCAAGTAGTCCATGCCGGCCAAGCGCTGCGGTGATGTGCCGCCGAGCGTGTCACGCGTACAATCGCGGTTCCGCATTCGCTGGCCGAGATCACCATGACCGGACAACTGTACATCGTCGCAGCTCCTTCCGGTGCTGGCAAGACGACGCTGGTGCGGGCCTTGCTCCAGAACGATCCGGGGATCCAGCTGTCAATTTCCCACACCACCCGCGCGCCGCGGGTTGGTGAACGCGATGGTTTCGCGTACCACTTCGTCGGCGTGCAGGACTTTCTCGAGAAGGTGCGGAATGGCGATTTCATCGAGTGGGCGCAAGTGCACGGCAACTACTACGGTACCTCGACCAGTGGCCTGGAGGCGGCCGTGCAGGCTGGCCAGGAGGTGCTGCTCGAGATTGACTGGCAGGGCGCGCAGCAGGTGCGGCGCCTGTTTCCGGCCGCAATCGGCGTCTACATCCTGCCGCCTTCGGTCGATGAACTTGAACGCCGCCTTTGCGGGCGGGGAACGGACAATGCCGAAACGATCGCTCGCCGCGTCGCCGCCGCGCGCGACGAGATGCGGCATGTGGCTGAATTCGACTATGTTATTATCAACGACGACCGGCAGCTGGCCTTGCGCGACCTGATGACGGTGATTCACGCGTCGCGACTCCGCTACGCTGTACAGCGTCAGCGTCATTCCGGCCTGTTCGCAACAATGCTCTGACTCTGGTGGGAGATTTACATGGCAAGAGTAACCGTAGACGACTGTCTGCACCGTATTCCGAATCGTTTCCAGATGACCCTGGCGGCAACTTTCCGGGCGCGGCAGCTGACCGCCGGCGCTTCACCGCTGATTGACCCCGGCCGCGACAAACCGACGGTAATCGCCCTGCGCGAACTGGCAGCGGGGATGGTCGGTCTGGAAGTCCTCAACCGCGGTCAAGCCTGACCGCTGCACGACTTGCTTGCCCCGTGTGTAATCGCCGATCCGGTTGCCGCAGCAAGCACACCGGCTGAGCCAGCGGTGGCAGATCACCCCTCCGAGTTCCTCCCGCCCGAGGACGATCCGGCCTACCGGGTTTTCATCGACAGTCTGAGCTACCTGCCGCCGGAAGAAATCCAACTCGTCCGGCGGGCTTATCTGTTCAGCGAGGAAGCGCATCGCGGGCAGCTGCGCCTGTCAGGCGAGCCCTACATCACGCACCCGTTGGCGGTGGCCGGCGCGATCGCCGAGTGGCAGATGGATGTAGAGGGCGTCGTCGCCGCCCTCCTGCACGACGTGATGGAGGATACGTCGGTCGGCAAGGGCGAGATCGTCGAGCGTTTCGGCAAGTCGGTTGCCGATCTGGTCGACGGCCTGTCGAAGCTCGACAAGATCGAGTTTCAGTCGCAGGAAGACGCGCAAGCGGAAAACTTCCGCAAGATGCTGATGGCCATGGCCAGCGACTTGCGGGTGGTGCTGATCAAGCTTGCCGACCGCCACCACAATCTGCAGACGATGGCTGCCGTGCGCGCCGAAAAGCGTCGCCGCATCGCCCGCGAGACGCTAGAGATCTACGCCCCGATTGCCAACCGCCTCGGTCTCAACAAGCTGTTCAGCGAACTGCAGGATCTCTCGTTTCAGCTGATCTATCCGATGCGCGCTCGTGTTCTGGGGCGCGCGCTGAAGGCCGCGCGTGGTAACCGGCGCGAGCTGCTGTCACGGATTCTCGAAGGGATCAAGGGCAAGCTGCGCAGCGCCAACATCGAGGCGCAGGTTTTCGGTCGCGAGAAAAGTTTGTATTCGATCTACCGCAAGATGCTCGACAAGCGCCTCTCCTTCTCGCAAGTGCTGGACGTTTACGGTTTTCGGGTGGTGGTCAACGACGTGCCCACCGCTTATCTCGCGCTGGGCGCGCTGCATGCTCTCTACAAGCCGGTACCCGGGAAGTTCAAGGATTACATCGCGATCGCCAAGCCCAACGGCTATCAGTCGTTGCACACCACGCTGATTGGTCCGCACGGGACGCCGTTCGAGTTGCAGATACGCACCGAGGCGATGGACAATGTCGCGCAGGAGGGGATCGCCTCGCACTGGCTGTACAAGGATTCCGAGTCTTTCGGGGTAGACCTGCAGCAGAAAACGACCAAGTGGTTCCACTCGCTGCTGGACCTGCAGAGTGCGACCGGCGATTCGTCCGAGTTTCTCGAGCACGTCAAGGTCGATCTCTTTCCGCACGAGATCTACGTGTTCACCCCCAAGGGCAAGATCATCCCCTTGCCGCGCGGTGCGACGGCGGTCGACCTGGCGTACGCCGTGCACAGCGATATCGGTAATCAAGCGGTCATGGCACGCGTCAATTTCAACATGGTGCCGCTGGTGACCGAACTGACCAACGGCGATCGCGTCGAGGTTGTCACCGCTGCCGACGCCCATCCGCTCGCCGATTGGCTCAATCACGTCAAGACCGGCCGCGCCCGCAGCAAGATTCGCCACTACCTCAAGACCGCGCAGAACGACGAGTCTACGGCGCTTGGCGAGAAGATGCTCGGGCAGGAATTGCGGGCGCTCGGTGTGGCGGCCTCCGAGGTGCCGGTTGCGAGGTGGAAGAGCGTCCTTCGTGATTCCGGCAACAAGCTGATCAAGGAGGTCTATACCGACATCGGTCTCGGTTTTCGCCTCGCCGGTGTCGTTGCTCGCCGCCTGCTGACCCTGGAGGATACGTCGCAGGCAGCCGACAAGCCGGCATCCTCGCTGCTGGTCCGGGGGAGTGAAGGGATGGCCGTTCAGTTTGCTCCTTGCTGCCAGCCGATTCCCGGTGATCCGATCATCGGCTCGATCTGGAAGGGGAAAGGCCTGGTCATTCATACCCACGACTGCCCGGCCATCCGCAAGGCGCGCAGCGCCAAGCCAGCCAAGTGGATCGATGTCGAGTGGGAGCCGGAGCCCGGCAAGCTGTTCAGCGTTCGCCTGCAGATCGTCGTGCAGAACACCCTGGGCGCTTTGGGAAGGATCGCCACCGAGATCTCGAGCTCCGGAACGAACATCGAGCACGTCAATATGGACGACAAGCGTCCGGGCTTGTACACGACACTGCATTTTACCGTCCAGGTCGCCGATCGCACGGCGCTGGCGCGGCTGATGCGCAGCCTGCGGCGCATACCGGAGGTGGTCCGCATTGCCCGTGATCAAGGGCTTCCCGCTTGAACCTCCTGGCCGCGGTCGATCGCCCGTTTCGCCACCGAACGCTCACCGCGGACGGGCATTCGCGATCCTTGTCGCGCGCCCGTGTCGGAACCGCGCAGCGGCGGTTTACCGGTTGAAGATTCTCGTCCTTGGCGCCGGTGTCGTTGGCGTCGCCAGTGCCTGGTATCTGGCCCGGGCTGGACATCAGGTGACGGTGCTCGATCGCCAGCCTGCGGCCGGACTGGAAACCAGTTTCGCCAACGGTGGCCAGATTTCGGTCTCGCACGCCGAGCCGTGGGCGCATCCGCATGCGCCTCTGCGCGCGCTGGCCTGGATGCGGCGCGAGGACGCACCCTTGCTCTTCCGTTTGCGCTGGGACGCTGCACTGCTGGACTGGAGTCTGTGCTTCTTGCGCGAGTGCACGGCGCGAAGAACGCGCGACAATATCCGCCATATCGTCGCGCTGGCGCTCTATAGCCGTCGCCAATTGCGCGAGCTGCGCGCTGAAACGTCGCTGGTCTACGATCATCTCGAACGTGGCATCCTGCACATTTACACGGACCGGCGCGAGTTTGCGGCAGCGGTCAAGGCGGCGGCCGTGATGCGTGACTTCGGCTGCGAACGGCAAACGGTCAGCGTCGAGGAATGCCTGGCCATCGAACCGGCGCTCGCTCCGGCGGCACCGCTGCTGGTGGGTGGTGACTATACGGCCAGCGACGAATCCGGTGACGCGCATCGCTTCACGCAGCAGCTTGCCGACCGCTGCGCGGCGCGTGGCGTTGTTTTCCGCTATGGCGTCGCGGTGGACAAGCTGACCGCCGTGGCCGGCCGTGTCGAGGGTGTGCTGGCGGCTGGCGAACTGTACCAGGCCGACGCCTATGTCGCCGCGCTCGGAAGTTACACGCCGTTGTTGCTGCGCCCGCTCGGCCTGCGTTTGCCGGTCTATCCGGCGAAGGGCTACTCGGCAACCGTCCCGCTCGGCGAGGATAGCGTCGCGCCGACCGTCAGCCTGACCGACGACGGCCACAAGATCGTCTTTTCGCGCCTCGGTCAACGCCTGCGGATCGCCGGGACGGCCGAGTTCAACGGCTACAACACCGAGCTCAACGCGGTCCGGTGTGCGGCCTTGATGCGCCGGGCCGACGAGCTCTTTCCGAATCTGCGCGCCGCCGGCGAAGCCGAATTCTGGTGCGGTCTTCGTCCGGCGACGCCATCGAACGTGCCCTTGATTGGACGTTCGCCAATTGCCAATCTGTACCTTAATACCGGCCACGGTACGCTTGGCTGGACGATGGCCTGCGGCTCCGGCGCAGCGCTGGCCGACATCGTCAGTGGCCGTTTGCCCGAGCCGAACTTCAGGTTTCTCTGAAGCAACGCCGACCAGCCCGGACACCTGACCGCGTGCGAACGGTGATCGGCGACACCAACAGCCCGGTTCGAGCGCTTCGACGGCCGGCGCTGGCGGGCCCTGCGGGAGTTCGCCCGGATAACTTTCACGGTCCGGTGAGGTCAATGGAGCGCTTCTTTTGTGATCCTGATTGACACGCATTGCCACTTCGCGGCCGCCGATTTCGCGACCGACCGGGATGCCCTCGCGGCGGCAGCTGGCGCCGCCGGCATTCAAGCAATGGTCGTACCGGCTGTCGACGTCGCGAGCTTTGCCGAGGTGCGCGCCTGTTGCGCGCGCTACTCGGCGTGTGCCGCTGCTTTCGGAATTCATCCGCTGTACGTCCGGCACGCCAGCGAGAGTGACCTGAAGCGCTTGCGCGAGTGTCTGGCGGACGCGCTGGCCGGGCCCGATCGGCCGGTTGCCGTCGGCGAGATCGGTCTGGACTTCTTCGTCACTGATCCCGGGGTAGAGCGGCAGGAGCATTTCTTCACCGAGCAACTGAAAATCGCCCGGGAAACCGGCCTGCCGGTGCTTCTGCACGTTCGTCGGGCTATCGATCAGGTGCTCAAGAACCTGCGCCGGATCAAGGTCAGGGGTGGGATCGCGCACGCTTTCAACGGCAGTCGCCAGCAGGCCGACGAATTCATCAAGCTGGGCTTCAAGCTCGGTTTCGGGGGGGCTCTGAGCTATCCTGGCTCGACGCGGATCCGCCGCCTGGCCGCTTCGTTGCCGCTTGAGGCGATCGTTCTTGAAACCGACGCCCCCGACATGTCGCCAGGGTGGCTGGCGGGCGGTCGGAATACGCCGCTGCAACTGCCTCGAATCAACGAGGTGCTGGCTGGCCTGCGGGGCATCGACGCCGGTCTGCTGGCGCGCGTGACATCGGCGAATGCACTGGCCGTGCTGCCCGAGTTGCGTTTGCCCGGTTGATCGGTTACGTTACCGCCTGACTGCTTCGGGCTTCCGAGTTTTCCGAATGAGTGAGCAGCGGGGCAGGGAGTGAGCAGGGCGTGGGACGGGTGCTTTGGAGCGCGCAAGTGCGATGCGCGTGCTTCGCTGCGGCTGGGCGTGCTGCTGAAGATAACCAATGGCATCCTCACAAAAATGAAAAACCACCTGGATGGACCGGCTGCCACCTGCGTCGCCGTGAAGGAAAGAGTGCCCGCTGTACCGCACTATCTGCAGGCGCATTACTGGTGGGCTTACGTCCATCCGCGTGCGGTCCATGTCTTCGAGCGGCAGTGGTTGGTAAACCTGATTCTCTGGGGCAACTACAAGCGCTTGTGCAATGCTGTGCTTCATGATTTCGGTCATGATCTGCCGGGTCGTACGCTGCAGATTGCCTGCGCCTACGGCGATCTGACGCCCAGACTGGTCGATTGCGTGGCGCCGGGAGGTTCGCTGGAGATCGCCGACATCCTGCCGATACAGCTTGACAATCTGGCCAGCAAGTTGCCGCCGGATGCGCCGATCAAGCTGCATTGCATGGATTCCGCGGCGCTGGGTTTCGCCGACGCGAGCTTCGACCGGGCCTTGCTTTTCTTCCTGTTGCATGAGCAGCCGCAAGCGGTGCGCGAACGCACTCTGGCGGAAGCGCTGCGGGTCGTCCGCCCGGGCGGGACGCTGACCATCGTTGACTATGCACCGCCCAATCGCTTCAATCCCTTACGCTATTTCTGGAAGCCTGTACTGGACCGCCTGGAGCCTTTTGCGCACGACCTGTTCCGCGAGGAGGTCGCCGCATGGTTGCCGAAAGATGGCTCGTTCGTCACGGTCAGCAAGCAGCGCTTCTTCGGTGGCATGTATCAGATGTTGACCCTCAGGCTGGTCGAGCCGAACAGCGGATCGGCGAGCTGACGGATAGCTTATCGGCAGGCGCTGGCGGATCCCTTGGGCCGCCAGAGCTCCTCGAATGTTGATCGCCGCTGACGACGTCCGGCGCGAGAAAGGATCAAGCATGGAGAGTTACAAGGCAGATGTGGTGATTGTCGGTGGCGGGGGGGCTGGCCTGCGGGCGGCGATCGCCGTCGCGGAATCCGATCCGGCGCTCCATATCGCGCTGGTGTCGAAGGTCTATCCGATGCGCAGCCACACCGTCGCCGCCGAAGGCGGTTCGGCGGGGGTGAAGCTGCCCACCGATAGCCTCGAATACCATTTCAACGATACCGTCGGCGGCGGTGACTGGTTGTGCGAGCAGGACGTGGTCGAGTATTTCGTCGCTCACTGCAACGAAGAGTTGACCCAGCTCGAACACTGGGGCTGCCCGTGGAGCCGCACTCCGGATGGACACGTCAACGTCCGGGCTTTCGGCGGCATGAAGATCGAGCGCACCTGGTTTGCGGCCGACAAGACCGGTTTTCATATGCTGCATACGCTGTTTCAGACGTCGATCAAGTATCCGTCGATCAAGCGTTTCGACGAACATTTCTGTGTCGATCTGATCGTCGAGGATGGCCGCGTCCAGGGCGTCGTCACGATCGAGATCGGTTCGGGCGAGTTCGCGCTGGTCGAGGGACGGTCGGTGGTCATCGCCACCGGCGGCGCCGGGCGGGTGTTCCGCGAGAACACCAATGGCGGCGTGGTGACCGGCGATGGCATGGCGCTGGCGTACCGGCACGGCGTGCCGCTACGCGACATGGAGTTCGTCCAGTATCACCCGACCTGCATGCCCGGGACCGGCCTGCTATTCACCGAAGCTTGTCGCGGCGAAGGCGGCTTCCTGGTGAACAAGGACGGTTATCGCTACCTGCAGGATTACGGGCTGGGTCCGGCCGAGCCGTCGCCGCGCAACAAGGCGATGGAACTTGGGCCGCGCGACCGGCTCAGCCAGGCCTTCTGGTACGAGCAGCAAAAGGGCCGCACGATCGAGGGGCAGCACGGTTCGGTGGTCCATCTCGACCTGCGCCACCTTGGCGAGGCCAAGTTGCGCGAGCGCTTGCCACAAATCTACGAACTCGCCGAGCAGTTCCTCGGCGTCGACCCCGCACGCGCACCTATCCCCGTTCGCCCGGCGGTGCACTACACCATGGGCGGGATCATGGTCGACGGGCTGTGCGCTTCGCCGCTGCCTGGTCTCTACGCTGCCGGCGAATGTTCCAGTGTCGGCATCCATGGCGCCAACCGCCTCGGCTCGAATTCATTGTCGGAGCTCTGCGTGTTTGGCAAGGTCGCCGGAGTAGAAGCCGCCCGTTTTGCCAAGGCGGCGGCACCAGGGAATTCTGCGAGCCTGCTCAAACAGGCGCAAGCGGTCGAGCAACGGGTCCTGGGCCTGAAGCAGAAAACCGGAGGAACCGAGCGCATCGCCACGCTGCGCAAGGAAATGGCGCAGACCATGGAGGACGGTTGCGGCATCTATCGCCTTGCCGAAACGATGCAGCAGACCTGCGACAAGCTCGACGAACTCAAGCAGCGCTTCAAGAGCGTCAACGTCGAGGACAAGTCGAGCGTCTGGAATACCGAGTGGCTGCTGGCCATCGAACTCGAGTACCAGCTCGACGTGGCGCAGAGCATGGCCTGTTCGGCGCTCAATCGACGCGAGTCGCGCGGCGCCCACCAGCGCCTCGACGGCTTCGAGAAGCGCGACGATGAAAACTTCCTGCAACACTCGCAGGCGCATTATGTCGCCGGCGGCGCGCCGCGTATCGACTACGGGCCGGTCAAGATCACCAAGTCGCAGCCGGGTACGCGCGCTTACGGTGCGGCGGGCGAAAAGGCAGAGCAGGAAAGGAAGGCTTCCCATGTCTGAGAATCAGCGAACAATTGAAATCGAGGTCCTGCGCTACCACCCGGAAAAGGACCAGGTGCCCTACCAGCAGGTTTTCCAGGTGCCGTTCACCGACGACATGTCGGTCTTGCAGGGCGTGCAGTACATCAAGGATTACCTCGACGGCTCACTGAGCTTTCGCTGGTCGTGCCGGATGGCCATTTGCGGCAGTTGCGGGATGATGATCAACGGCGAGCCGCACCTCTCGTGCGAGACCTTCCTGCGCGACTATTACCCGGCGCGGGTGCGCGTCGAAGCGCTGGCGCATTTCCCGATCGAGCGCGATCTGGTGATCAACATGGAAGGCTTCATCGCCAAGCTCGAAAGCATCCAGCCCTACATCATTCCCAAGGAAGAGCGCACGCTGGCGCAGGGCGAGTACCTGCAGACGCCCGAGCAACTCAAGGTCTACGAACAGTTCAGTTCGTGCATCAACTGCATGCTGTGCTACGCCGCGTGTCCGCAGTTCGGGCTCAACCCCGAGTTCATCGGACCGGGAGCGATGGCGCTGCTGCATCGTTACAATGTCGATTCGCGCGACGGCGGCAAGGCCGAGCGCATGGAACTGGTAAGTTCCGAGGAGGGCGTGTTCCACTGCACGGCAGTGGGCTACTGCTCCGAGGTTTGTCCAAAACACGTCGACCCGGCCAACGCCGTCAACCAGAACAAGACCAATAGCGCGGCCGATTATTTCATGCGTTTCCTTACTCCGAAGGGAGGTGCCAAGTGAACAAGCGTCGACCCTATGTTCGCTCGATGGACGGCTGGTGGAAGAAGAATCCATTCTTCGTCGAGTACATGATTCACGAGGCGACCGCCCTCTTCGTGGCGGCCTACGCAGGGATTCTGCTGTTCGGCCTGCTGCGGCTGTCGCAGGGTGAGGCTGCCTGGAACGAATGGCTGATGGCGCTGAAAAACCCGTGGTACATCGGCTTCCACCTGCTGGCTCTGGTGGCGATCGGCTACCACACCTACACCTGGTTCAAGATCATGCCGAGGACCATGCCACCGGTGATCGTCGGCGGCCAGCGGCTCTCGGCCTGGGCAATCACCGGGAGCGGCCTCGCCGTCGCGGCGGCGGCGAGCGCTGCCCTGCTTGGTCTGGTATGGGGGATGGCACGATGAAACCTACGACACTGAAACGTTCCAACGCGCCGATCTTCTGGGCGCTGTTCGGCGCCGGCGGCATGTTGTCGGCGCTGCTCGGTCCGATGCTGGTGTTCATTACCGGCATCGCCGTGCCGCTCGGCGTTGTCCTGCCGCCAGATACGATGAGCTACCCGCACATGCTTGCTTTTGCCCAGAATTTTATCGGCAAGGGCTTCATCTTCGCGATCATCGCGCTTTTCCTGTGGCACGCCGCGCACCGGATCTATCACAGCCTGCACGATGTCGGTATTCACGCCGGCACGGGTGCCAAGCTGCTCTGCTACGGGATGGCGATGCTGGGGACGCTACTCGCCGCGTACGCATTGCTGCGGATTGGTTTCTAGTCTTTTCAGGCAAGGGGGCGGTGGCCGCTACGGAAGTTTCTCCGGATGGGGCGGCCCCGCCGCGGCAGCACAGTACGCTGCCGCGCACTTCGCTAGGCCATGCCACTCAGCCGCGCTTTGCGCTCGCGCTCGATGCGGTTGATGTAGCGTTGCAGCATGTTCATCCTGGCACCGGGCAAGGCAATGAACTGGCAGCCGACACGAACGTAGTGGGACCCACCCTTGGTGGTCAAGTCCAGTTTGTTGCGTACGCACAGACTGGCGACCAGCAGACCCTCGTCAGGCAGACTGACCTTGCAGTCGCTCATGACAGCGCCGCGCTGCAGCAGGGCGGCCAGACTTGGCGGTGCCATCAGCCCGATCCCGCCACCACTGATATCCAGCAATGATGCCTCGAGCAGGAAGGTGCTGCCATCGGCACGTTTGATCATGGCGATGCATTTGACCGGCTTGGTGATCGGTGTCGAGAGGCGAAAACACTCACGCCGCTGTAGTCTCAACAGCTTGTCGGGAAGCGCAGCGCTGAAGGCAGGTAGTCCGGCATGCTGCGTCTCCGAGAGTTTGCCGAGGGTGAACTGCACCTTCACCTTGTCGATCGCAGCGGTCAGCAGCAGTTGTTTGGCCAGCAAGGCCTGATGGTTGGTCCCGCTCTCGCGACCGCAGTCGAGAACCAGTGTGTCTGCCGCCA
>DPSD01000035.1:449-3786 GCA_003538495.1 Accumulibacter sp. | reverse complement strand
CGACGGCTGCGCACCAGGTAGAAAGCGAGTAGCGCGGTGAACAGGAAGCCACCGACGAGAACCGACCAGTGCGCCTCGGTGAATGCCTCGGCACTACGAAAGGTATGGGTGGCGACGCAGATGATCGACCAGCTACGGTCGCCGACGGGAATCCCGACCACCATGCTTGGCTGGTCCTCGTCATACGCCGGCATCAGACCACTCGCCTTGACCGCCGCACGCGGCTCCAGGCGGCTGGCATAAAAATGCAGGAACTGCGCGTCTCCACCAGCCGAGTCGTCACGTACCAGCACCTCGACACCACGCGGCTCGAGGAGGTTGATCGCGACATGCACGAGTTCCTCGATGTCGTAGACGCCCACCACGAATCCGAGCGGATCGGCCTGCTTGCGAGCAAAGGGTAGGGCACCAGGATGACGGGATTGGCCTGGCGCATAGACCGGCAGGGCAGCGTAGATCACCCGTACCGTTTCCCTGCCCGGCCGCACGAGGTCGATGCGACCACTGACCGCGATGTTGCCGCTTTCCCTTGCCCGCTGCAGCAATGCCGCAAGTTCAGGCGTCGTGTTCAGATCGACCCCCTGGGCAGCCGCAGGTTCGCTACGGGCAGCGGCAAGAAGCACTGGCACGCGCTGCGGCCCGGCGATCGCCAGATCATCGGCATTCGCCGTGGCGGAGCTTGCCGGCGGCGTGCCTGGTGCCGATCCTGGCAGCGCCTGCTGTGGCGAGTGCAGCAGCGGTGCCCACAGCAGGCTATGGATATAGGGGCGGCGTTTAAGGATGGAATCGGTGAATACCAGGAACTCCTGCTCGTCGATTCCCTGCGCAGCATAGAACAGTCCGCGAATCTCCAGCAACGCGTCCAGCCCCTGGTCGACCACCGAGCGCACGGCCTGAATGCGGTCGCCGGCCGCCCACTGGAATTCCTTGAGATGGCTGGTCTGCAACTCCTGGCGGACATTCCACGATGACAGGCAGGTCATCAGGATGCCACCAATCGCCACGGCATAGGTAGCGGCATATCTTCGCAAGTTGTCGAACATCGGCGGCGATCAACGGGTCACTGTAGAGGGCGGTGCGGGAGCAAGCCTCCGCTTCGCCACGAGGCTCGCGAGCTTAGCAGAAAGCACCGCCGACAAGAACAAAGAGTCCAGGCGCGCGCATCAAGCTGGCCAGGTCTTCGCCGGCAGATCGGCAAAACTGGCCATGAAGCGACGGTCGATCCAGTCTTTCCAGCGCCATACCCAGGCACCTTGCGCAGACGCCGCGCCGCGCGAGGCGATCGCGTAGCGGTCCCCGGTGCTGATCAGTGCAAGCCAGTGGCGTTGCGGCCGGTAGGCGAGCAAGGGCTGCTGCAGAAGCGAACGGCGCAGATTCTCGGCGAGCGGCCGACCCTGGCGAACCGCGAAGACGCCGGCCTTCTCGAGCGGGTGATCGATCATCGCCGCGCAATCGCCGGCCGCAAAGATCAGCGGATCGCTGAGCGTCTGCAAGGTGTCGGCAACCTGGATGAAACCGCCGCTGTCGAGCGCCAGCCCGGTGTCCCGCAGCCAGGCGGCGGCGCCGGCTTGCGTCACCCAGAACACTTCGTCGGTCGCCAGCGTCTCGCCGCTGCGGGTGCTGATCTGCCCGCGCGACACCGAACCGACTTCGGCCGCGCGATGCACGACAACGCCCCGCTCGGCCAGGACTGCCTCGAAACGCTGCCGCACGCGGGCATTGTGGGTGCGCAGGATGTCGTGATCGGCGGACAGGAGATGAAAGTGCAGATCGTCGGGGTCGCGCCCGCGCAGCTGGAGTTCACGGCGCAGGCGATACTGCATCGCCAGGGTCAGTTCGACGCCGCCGGCGCCAGCGCCGACGACAGCGATGGTGCTTGGCCCCGGTTGTCGGCAAACCCGCTCCAGCATGGCCAGCCAGCGCTCGTTGAAACGCCGGATCGGCTTGACCGGGATGGCGTACTCGTCGGCGCCGGCGACACGGTCCATGGCTGGCGCGGAGCCGATGTTGATCGACAGGCGATCATAGCCAAGCGGTGGGCGATTGCGGCACAACACCCGGCGGTTTTCCCGATCGATGCCGATCACCTCGTCTTGGTAATAGCGGGCGCCGGCAAACGCGGCCAGACGACGCAGGTCGATATGCACCTCTTCGTAGCGGTAGTGGCCGGCGACATAGCCCGGCAACATTCCGGAATAGGGCGTGTGCGTATCGGTACAGATCACCGTCAGGCGCAAGCCGGGCAGCCCCTGCATGCCGAATCGCTTGAGCACCCCGACATGGCTATGCCCGCCGCCGACCAGCACCATGTCTCCGAGATCCGCCTGTCCGCTGCTCTGCATGCCGAAAATCCGTCCTCGATCAATCCACCGTACAAACGCAGCCCGCTCGTTCACAGCGCAGGTCGCGTCAGCGACGCACGGATTGTATCCCGCCGGCGCCGAGAATCTCTGGAACCAGCCTCTCGTCTGCTGGGCTCGACAGGCGGACGGCCGGGGTCGTCGATCGCCAGCGAGTTACAATGGCGCTTGTTCCGACCGCCATGCCAGGGTGCAAGCCTCGACCGTATCAGGAATATCGGGTCATGAGTACCAATACACGTCGCATCGTTTTTTTCCTTGTCATTGCTGTTCTCGCCATTCTCTCGGGACTCTATGCCTGGCAGCAATCCAGGCCGGCGGCGTTGCCCGCAGGTTTCGTGGCCGGAAACGGGCGCATCGAGTCCACCGAAATCGACATCGCGACCAGGTCTGCCGGGCGTGTCAAGGAGATCCTGTGCAGGGAAGGCGACTTTGTCGAGGCAGGGCAGATCGTCGCCCGCATGGACACGCAGACGCTGGAAGCTGAACTCCATCAGTTGCAGGCGAAGGTGAAGCAGGCAGAGAGTGCAAGTTCCGCATCAATCGCCTCGCAAAAGCTCGATGCCAAGGCCGGTGCGATCGCGCTGGTCGAACAAAGACGTCAGGCAAAAACCACTGCTCTGGCTGCAGTTGCCCAGTCCGAGAGTGAAGTCGCCTTTGCCGAGAGCGAGTTGCAGCGCTCCGAAGAACGGGTGGCCAAGGGTTTCATTACCGCCCAGCGGCTGCAAGGCGACAAGACCAAACTGGAGATCGCCAGAGCCAGCCTGGACGCAGCCCGATCGAAAGTGGCCGAAGCACAGGCAGCGATCGCCGCCGCTCAATCGCCAGCGCTGGAGACACAGCCGGCGATTGCAGCTTACGAATCGCAGGTGAGCGAGTCCGAGTCATCGATCGAAGCGGCCATCGCGGCCACAGAGAAAATCAAGGCCGACATGGCCGATGCCACCCTCAGGTCGCCACGCGCTGGCCGGGTCCAG
>DPSD01000035.1:0-226 GCA_003538495.1 Accumulibacter sp. | reverse complement strand
GCGCTGGCCGGGTCCAGTACCGAACGGCAGAGCCGGGAGAAGTGCTGCCTGCTGGCGGAAAACTGCTGACCATCGTCGACTTGAGCGATGTCGGTATGACTTTCTTCCTGCCCGAGAGCGTCGCCGGCAAGCTGGCGATTGGCTCCGAGGTCAGACTGGTTCTCGATGCCGTGCCGCAATATGTGATCCCCGCGAAGGTGTCGTTTGTCGACAGCACGGCGCAATT
>DPSD01000137.1:2175-6729 GCA_003538495.1 Accumulibacter sp. | reverse complement strand
GGCTTTCCAGCGCCTTCAGCAGCACCACCGTACTCGCGACCGACAGCGACAGGCCGAACACGATGCCGGCCATCAGATTCCAGCCCCACCAGCTGGCCAGTGCTACGCCCATCGCAGTCGCCACGGCAATCTGGACTACGGCGCCGGGCAGGGCGATCTTCTTCACCGACAGCAGGTCGTCGAGCGAGAAATGCAGGCCCACGCCAAACATCAGCAGCATGACCCCGATTTCCGCGAGCTGGCCCGCGAGCGCGGTATCCGCCACGAAGCCCGGGGTGTAGGGGCCGATCACGATGCCGGCCAGCAGATAACCGACCAGTGCGGGCAGCCGCAAGCGAACGGCAATGAAACCGAATATCAGCGCCAGGCCAAGCGCGGCAGCAATGGTGGTGATGAGTTCGACGCTGTGGGGCATGGCAGTGTGCAGGCAGGGCTGCAGCGAACAAGAGGAGTCAGTGTACTGGATGCAAATTCATTTCCCGATGCGTTTATCGTCACGGGGAGGCTGGCCCATTCGCGCGTCGCGTCTAGAATAAAGGACGGAGTTATCCTGTAAGAGTCCCTTATGACCACGACACTCACCATTGACGGCAACGAAGCCGTTGCCCGCATGGCCTACCTTGGCAACGAGGTGATCGCGATCTATCCCATCACCCCGGCATCCAGCATGGGCGAGTGGGCGGACGAATGGGCCTCGCAAGGCAGGCCCAACCTGTGGGGGGCAGTGCCTAAAATCATCGAGATGCAGTCGGAAGGCGGTGCCGCCGGGGCACTGCATGGCGCACTCACCTCCGGCGCGCTGGCGACCAGCTTCACGGCCAGCCAGGGCCTGCTGCTGATGATTCCCAACCTCTACAAGATCGCCGGCGAGTTGACGCCCTTCGTATTGCATGTTGCGGCGCGCACGCTGGCGACGCACGCACTGTCCATCTTCGGTGACCAGTCGGACGTCATGGCCTGCCGCGCCACCGGTTGCGCCATGCTTGCTGCCAATTCCCCGCAGGAGGCACAGGACTTTGCGGTAATCGCGCAGGCGGCGACCCTGGCGGGACGCATTCCCGTGATCCATTTCTTCGATGGTTTCCGCACCTCGCACGAGGTGGCAAAAATCGCTGCGGTCGATGCGGAAACCGTGCGCGCGATGATCGATGACAGCCTGGTGGCAGCGCATCGGGCACGCGCGTTGTCGCCGGAGCATCCGGTGCTGCGCGGTACCTCGCAGAATCCTGACGTGTTCTTCCAGTCGCGCGAGCGCGCCAATCCCTACTACGATGCCTTCCCCGGCATCGTGCAGGACGCGATGGATCGTTTCGGCGAACTCACCGGACGTCGGTACACGCTGTTCGACTATGTCGGGGCCACGGATGCCGAGCGGGCGATCGTACTGATGGGGTCCGGCGCCGAGACCGTGCACGAGACCGTCGAGCATCTCGTCGCGCGTGGCGAAAAGGTGGGGGTGCTCAAGGTGCGACTGTACCGGCCATTCTCGCCGGCGGCACTTCTGGCCGCGCTGCCGGCCAACGTGAAATCCATTGCCGTACTCGACCGCTGCAAGGAACCTGGCGCCGACGGTGAACCGCTCTACAAGGACGTGCTCGGCGCGCTGGCGCAGGCATCGGCAGATGGCCTGCGCAGCATGCCGCGCGTGATCGGTGGCCGCTATGGGCTTGCCAGCAAGGAGTTCACCCCAGGCATGGTGAAGGCAGTGTTCGATGAACTACTGAAGACGTCGCCCAAGCGCCAGTTCACCGTCGGCATCCACGACGATCTCACCCATCTGTCGCTGCCATGGGACACCCGTTTCCGCACCGATGCATCGCGGCAATTGCAGCACGCCGTATTCTGGGGACTTGGCGCCGACGGCACGGTGTCGGCCAACAAGAATTCGATCAAGATCCTCGGCGAGACCACCGACCTGCAGGCCCAGGGCTATTTCGTCTACGATTCGAAAAAATCCGGTGCCGTCACGGTGTCGCATCTGCGTTTCGGTCCGGCACCCATCCGGTCCACCTATCTGGTCGAGCCCGGCATGGCCGGATTCGTCGCCTGCCACCAGCCCATGTTCGTCGACCGCTATGAACTGCTCGAACACGCCGCGCCCGACGGGGTTTTCCTGCTCAATACGCCCGCGCCGCCGGACCAGGTATGGGATACGCTGCCACAGACATTGCGCGCACAGATGCGGGAGAAACGTCTGCAGTTGTGGACGATCGACGCCTACGCCGTCGCCGCGGAGGCGGGCATGGGACGGCGCATCAACACCATCATGCAAACCTGCTTCTTCGCCATCTCCGGCATTCTGCCGAAGGACGAGGCGATCGCTGCGATCAAGCAGGCGGTCGACAAGACCTACGGCAAGAAGAGCCGCCGGCTGGTCGAGTTGAATTACCGCGCCATCGACATGACCTTGTCCAGACTGCACCAGGTTGCGATTCCCGCCCAGCGAGCCCCAAGCGTGGCGCCCGGGCAGCCTGCCGAAACCGGGATGCCCGTTGCCTATCCGGACTTCGTGCGCGATCTGACGCTGCCGATCTACCACGGCCACGGCGATGCGCTGCCGGTGTCCCGCCTGCCGGCCGACGGCAGCTATCCGCTCGGCACCGCGCAATACGAGAAACGCAACATCGCGCTGGAGATCCCGGTGTGGGAGGCCGACCTCTGCACCCAGTGCGGCAAGTGTGTATTCGTCTGCCCGCATTCGGCGATCCGCGCGCGCGCGTTCGTGGCCGAGGCGGTCAAGGAGGCGCCGCCGACCTTCAAGCACGTACCGGCGAAGAGCAAAGAGTTCCCTGCCGGGACTCACATCAGTTATCAGGTGGCAGCGGAAGACTGCACCGGCTGCGGCGATTGCGTCGAAGCCTGCCCGATCCACGACAAGTCGAACGTCTCCCGCCGGGCCGTGAACATGGCGCCGGTTGCGCCGCTGCGCGAGCAGGAACGCGACAACTTCGCCTTCTTCCTGCGCCTGCCCGAGTTCGATCGTGGCGCGGTGAAGCACAACACCCTCCCGGGTGCCATGTTGCTCGATCCGCTGTTCGAGTTTTCCGGCGCTTGCGCAGGCTGCGGCGAGACACCCTACATCCGCCTTGCG
The DNA here is from genome assembly GCA_003538495.1 of Accumulibacter sp. Next base: position 3,638 of record DPSD01000137.1, on the reverse strand, counting down.
ACGCAGTTGTTCGGCGACCGCATGCTGGTCGCCAACGCCACGGGTTGCTCGTCGATATACGGCGGCAACCTCCCGAGCACGCCCTATACGGTGAACGGCGCGGGACGCGGCCCGGCGTGGAGCAATTCGCTGTTCGAGGACAACGCCGAATTCGGTCTCGGCATGCGGCTGGCGGCCGACCAGCTGATGGGCTACGCACAGCAGCTGGTCAAGGAAATGGCCACGGAGATCGGCGGCGATCTTGCCGCCGCACTCGTCACAGCCGACCAGCGCGAAGAGGCGGAAATTGTCGCGCAGCGCCAGCGTGTAGCACGGCTGCTCGAAAAACTGGCGTCTTCGCGGCACCCACGCGCGCCGGCGCTCGCCAGCGTCGCCGAATGGCTGATCCGCCGCTCGGTGTGGATCATCGGCGGCGATGGCTGGGCCTACGACATCGGCTACGGCGGCCTCGATCACGTGCTCGCGCTGCCCTACGACGTCAACTTCCTGGTGCTCGATACCGAGGTCTATTCCAACACCGGCGGCCAGACTTCCAAGGCCACGCCGATCGGCGCGGTCGCCAAGTTTTCCGCCGGCGGCAAGGCCACTGCGAAGAAGGATCTCGCCAAAATTGCCACCGATTATGGCCACGTGTACGTGGCGACGGCGGCGTATGGCGCCAAGGACGTGCAGACCCTGCGCGTGTTCCACGAAGCCGAGTCGTATGCCGGCCCCTCGCTCATCGTCGCCTACAGTCCCTGCATCGCCCATGGCTACGACATGCTCTACAACCAGCGCCAGCAGGAACTCGCAGTGAAGAGCGGACATTGGCCACTCATCCGCTTCGACCCGCGACTGGCGGAAGCCGGCGCCAATCCCTTCAAACTGGACTCCGCGGCGCCCAGCCAGCCGGTCAAGGTCTTCATGGAATCGGAGACCCGCTTCGCCATGTTGCAGCGCAGCCATCCCGAGGCGGCGCAGCACTTCCTGGAGCAGGCCCAGCAGGAAGCCGACCGGCGCTACAAGGCCTATCAGGACATGGCGCAGGGCCATGCCGACGAATCCAAATCCGGAGCCTGACATGATCGACCTTTCCACCGACTATCTCGGCCTCACGCTCAAGAATCCGCTGGTGCCCTCGGCCTCGCCGCTGTCGCGCGACCTCGACACCGCTTTGCGGCTGGAGGACGCCGGGGCGGCCGCGCTGGTGATGTATTCGCTGTTCGAGGAGGAACTCTGCGCGGAGGACGCGATGCTCGACCGCTTCCTGTTGCATGCCGACATCGGCCATGGCGAAGCGGAAAGTTTTCTACCCGGCCATGGCGAGTTCCGGGGCGGCCTCGAGCGTTATCTGTCGCACCTGCACCAGCTCAAGCGGCGCCTGGAGATTCCCGTGGTGGCGAGCCTCAACGGCGTGTCGCCGTCGGGCTGGGTGGAACTCGGGCGTGCACTGGAACAGGCCGGCGCCGATGCGCTCGAACTCA
>DPSD01000137.1:0-1878 GCA_003538495.1 Accumulibacter sp. | reverse complement strand
AACTCGATATTGATGCGCTCGAACTCAACGTCTACCACGTCGCCGCCGACATGCACGCCGCAGGCGAAGCCGTCGAGGCGCGCTACATCGACCTGTTGACCGAACTGCGTCGCGTGGTGAGCCTGCCCATTATCATGAAGCTGTCGCCTTTCTTTTCGTCGCTGCCGCATTTCGTGCGCCAACTCGAAGCGGCCGGCGCGAATGGCGTCGCCGTGTTCAATCGTTTCTACCAGCCCGACATCGATCTCGACGAGATGCACATGACCGACCAGCTGCATCTCTCGTCGGCCGAAGAGGCCCTGTTGCGCATCCGCTGGATCGCTATCTTGTACGGCCGCACCCGCCTGACGCTTGCCGCCACCGGCGGCGTCCATAGCGAGAGTGAGGCACTGAAACTCTTATTGGCCGGCGCCGACGTCGTGCACCTGGCCTCATGCCTGCTGCAGCACGGTCCCGACAAGCTGACCGGGATTCTCGCGGCGATGCAGAACTGGATGGAGGAAAAGGAATACGCCTCGATCGCCGAGCTGAAGGGCAGCATGAGCCAGAAGAACCTGCCCGATCCCTCGCTCGTCGCGCGCGCGAGCTACCTGCGCGTGCTGGACAGTTTTACTCCGAAGCCGGGTGTCTGGTCCTGAACGGATGCCGAGCACCATGTCGAGAGAATGGGGCGTAATGCATGGTTGAACACGCCCTGGTCAGCCTCAGTGCCGTCGTCATCCTGGGTATTGCCGCCCAGTGGCTGGGCTGGCGCGTGCGCATCCCCTCGATCCTGTTGCTTCTGGTATTCGGGATCGTGGCCGGGCCGATATTGGGTTGGATCCATCCCGGCGAGCTGTTGGGATCGCTGCTGTATCCGGTGGTCTCGCTCGCGGTCGCGGTGATCCTGTTCGAAGGCGGTCTCAGCCTGTCGGTGAAGGAGTTTCGCGCCATCGGCGGCGTGGTGGCCTGGCTGGTCACGCTGGGAGCGGGCATTACCTGGGTCATCGGCACGCTGGCGGCGCACTGGATACTCGGGCTCGACTGGTCGCTGGCGATCCTGCTGGGCGCGGTGCTGGTGGTCACCGGCCCCACGGTCATCGGACCGATGCTGCGCTTCATCCGGCCGACCGGCCAGAGCGGCGCCATCCTGAAATGGGAAGGGATCGTCATCGATCCGATCGGCGCCATGCTCGCGGTACTGGTGTTTCAGGTCACGGCCTACTCGGGGGCCGAACATGGAATGGTCGTGGCAACTGGCGTACTGAAAACCGTCGCCTTCGGGACGCTGGTCGGCCTGCTGGGCGCACTGATCCTGGGACTGTGCCTGAAACGGGACCTGATTCCCGATTCCCTGCAAAACCCGGTGGCCGTCATGTTCGTCGTCGCGGTCTTTACCGGCGCCAACCTGCTGCAGTCCGAGTCGGGCCTGCTGGCCGTGACGATCATGGGATTTGCCATGGCCAACCAGACAGCCGTCCCGATTCATCACATCGTCGAGTTCAAGGAAAACCTGCGGGTATTGCTGATCGCGGGCGTATTCATCCTGCTGGCCGCCCACCTCAAGCCGTCGGACCTCGACCAGATCGGGGTCGCCAGTTTTGCGTTTTTCCCGGTCCTGGTGTTCATTGCGCGGCCGGCCGCCGTCTTTGCTTCCACGCTGGGAAGCAAGCTCAGTTTTCGCGAGAAGCTGTTCATCTCATGGATGGCGCCGCGCGGCATCGTCGCTGCTGCCGTGGCGTCGGTGTTCGCATTGCGCATGGAGGAGGTGGGGCTGGCAAACGCGGATGTGCTGGTTCCGCAGACCTTCTTCGTCATCATCGGAACCGTAGCCCTGTATGGCCTGACTGCGCCGCTGGTCGCGCGGCGGCTCGGCCTGGCCCAGGCCCAGCCGCCAGG
>DPSD01000022.1 GCA_003538495.1 Accumulibacter sp. | reverse complement strand
GGTGGCGCCAAACCTGCTGCAGTACCTGCCGAACACCGCGCTCGCGGCGGTGGTGATCGCTGCAGCCATCGGCCTGTTCGAGATTGCCGATCTGCGGCGCATTTACCGCATCCAGCGCTGGGAGTTCTGGCTGTCGATCGGCTGTTGCGTCGGTGTCGTCGTGCTGGGTGCGATTCCCGGCATTGGTCTGGCGATCGTGCTGGCCGTGATCGAGTTCCTCTGGGATGGCTGGCGCCCCGACTCGGCGATACTGGGCCGCGTCAAGGGCATCAATGGCTACCACGACATCTCGCGCCACCCCGACGCCCGCCTGATTCCGGGCCTGGTCCTCTTTCGCTGGGCGGCACCGCTGTTTTTTGCCAATGCCGAGTGGTTCCACGAGCGCGCCCTCGACGCCGTGTCCGCCTCGCCGACGCCGGTACGCTGGCTGGTGATCACCGCGGAACCGGTCACCAGCGTCGACGTCACCGCCGCCGACATCGTCGCCAAGCTCGACGAGACCCTGCAGGCGGCCGGCATCGAGCTCTGCTTTGCCGAGATGAAGGATCCCGTGCAGGACAAGCTCAAGCGCTTCGGGCTGTTTAACCGGCTCGGCGCGGAAGTCTTCTTTCCAACCATCGGGGAAGCGGTGAACACCTATCTCAGACTCTATCCCGAGGTTGCGGTGGAGTGGAAGACCATGAGGTCCAGCCCTTGAGCGACTGAATCGAGATGCTTGGCCCGTACAAAGGCCGCATCTACGACCCCTCCTGCGGCTCCGGCGGTTCGTGCAGTCGGAGAAATTCGTCGAATCGCACGGCGGCAAGATTGGCGACATCAGCATCTACGGCCAGGAGAGCAACGCCACCACCCGCCGCCTTGCCACAGTATGGCGTCCCGCCCAGGGGCAACGCCAACTTCGCCTGGGTGCAGCATTTCATCCACCATCTCGCGCCGGCTGGCTTCGCAGGTTTTGTGTTGGCCAATGGCAGCATGTCCTCCAGTCGGTCTATGAAATTGTCCTGGCTCGTGCGCTGGAGAAACGGGGATTCCAGGTCGATCGGCAGAAAGTCATTGGCTTTGAATACGACGGGATGGTTTTCGAAGAACGCTTCCGCACTGACCTGCTCGTGGAAAGCCGCGTGATCGTGGAACTCAAATCCGTGGAAAAACTCGCGCCCGTCCACAGCAAACCAGTTCACGGTCATCGCCGGCAGGCTCAAGCAGGCAACTCATCATCACGGCCTCTTGCGCAGGCTCACTCCCGCACCGCGGTGGCGAGCCTGTCGCTCTCGATGCTTCCATCTACCAGTTCGATCACCCGGTCGCAGCGTGCGGCCAGGCGTGGGTCGTGGGTGACGATCAGGAACGAGGTATGCAGCTCGGCGTGCATGCGCCGCATCAGCACGAAAACCTCGTCTGACGAGGCGCGGTCGAGGTTGCCGGTCGGTTCGTCGGCCAGCACCAGTGGGGGTTCGAGGACCAAGGCGCGGGCGATCGCCACGCGCTGCTGCATGCCACCCGAGAGCTCGCCGGGGCGCTTGTTCATGTCATTCTCGAGCCCGACGGCGGCGAGCATGGCGCGCGCCCGCTCGTGCTGCGCCGGCGTGACACGCCCTTCGCGCATCAGCGCCGGCAGGGTGACGTTCTCCAGCGCCGAGAAGGCGGGCAGCAGATGGTGGAACTGGAAGACGAAGCCGAGCACCGCGCGCCGGCGCAAGGTGAGACCGGCGTCGTCGAGCCCGCCGGTCTCTTCGCCCTGAATACGGTAGCTGCCGGCGGTCAGGCGTTCGAGCAGACCGACGACGTTGAGCAGCGTGCTCTTGCCCGAGCCCGACGGGCCGATCAGCGCGACGAACTCGCCACGGCCGATGGCGAAGGAGACGCCATGCAGTACCTCCGCCTCGTTGGGCATTCCCAGGTTGTAGCTCTTGTGGACGCCGGCGAGCTCGATCAGCGGCGGGGCGATCTGCGTCATGACCAACCTCGGGGCGCCACGCGCGCTCCCGCCGCCCCCCTGGCGGCGCTTCCGGTGCGTGCTGGCTGCCTCATGTCCGCCGCCTCACATGCGGATCGCTTGCGCCGGGTCGAGGGCGGCGGCGCGGCGGGCCGGCGCCACTGCGGCGAGCACGCCACAGACGGTGGCAATGCCGGCAACGCTCAGTGCCAGGCTCGGCACTAGGGTGATGGCGAACAGCGGCAGTCCGTCGCTGCCGCGCACGAAGGTGGTGAAGGCCTTGATCAGCCCCAGCGCGAACAGGACGCCGAGGGTCGAACCGAGCGCGCCGACGATCGCCCCCTGCAGCAGGAAGACCCGCAGCATCTGCCCACGTGTGGCACCGATCGCGCGCAGGATGCCGATCTCGCGCTGCTTCTGCACCACCGAAACCACGAGTACGCTGGCGATACCGAGCACCACCACGACCATCACCACGCCGCGGATCAGCGCCGTGCTCACCGATTGCGCGTTCAGCGCCGAAACCAGTTGCGAATTCGCCTCCTGCCAGCTCTCGACCTTGTAGGGAAAACGCTGCGACAGGTCGCTGGCCAGGCTTTGCGCGACCCAGACATCGACCAGCGCCAAATCCAGACCGGTGGCGCCGCCGGGCAGGCCGACCAGGCTCTGCGCGGCGCGCAGCGGGACGATGACGGTGCGCCGGTTGAGTTCGCGCACGCCGAGGTCGACCAGCGCGGTGACGCGCAATGAATCGCTGGTGCTGCCGGTAACCAGTCTGATGCGGTCGCCGACGCGCACCCCCAGGTCTTCGGCGAGTTCGCGGCCGATGATGCCCTCCCCCGGCCCGAGGCGCGCTTCACCCTGCACGACCTTGGAGCGCAGGTGCACGATGCGGTCGTAGCGGTCGAGGTCGACGCCCATCAGCGCGATCGACTTCGATGCCTCGCCACGCTGCGCGAGGCCGGCGCCGGAAACCATCGGCGACACCGCTGCCACCGCTGGCATCGCCTCGAGCACCGGCAACAGCGACTGCCAGTTGGCAATGCTGCGCGGTCGCTGCACGCGTGGCTGCGTCTGCACCAGTGCGGTGCTGCCCGCCAGCGGCGCGCGCGCCGGGAGAACGACGTCGTCGAGGGCACTGACCGTGACGTGCGCCTGGGCACCCAGTGTCTTCTCCAGGGTATTCCTCTGCAGACCGGTGATCAGTGCCGAAATGTAGGCGACGACCGCCACACCTGCGGCGACGCCGACAATGATCAGCACGGTCTGCATGCGCCCCTCGCGCAGAAAGCGCATCGCCACGCAGGGCGTCAACCGGCACCACCAGCGCCACTTCGCGGCGGGCCGTCTCGACCTCCACCGACAGCGTCATGTCCTCGCGCAGGAAAGGCGGAATGGCTTGCGGCAGCGAGAACTTGACCTCGATCGCCCCGCGCTGTGCATCGACCAGCGGCGAAATGGACAGCACCCGCGCCGTGAAACGTTGGCTGGGGAAGGCGTCGGCCAGGACGCTGGCCGTCTGGCCGACCTGCAATTGTCCGAGATAGCGCTCGTCGACCTGCGCCACCAGTTGCAGCGGGCCAGCCAGTGCCAGTCGCAACAGCGCATGCCCGGGCTGTACGATCTGGCCGGGCTCGACCAGGCGCGCCAGCACCTGGGCATCGGCGGGGGCCATCAGCACGGCCTGCGCCAGGCGCGCCCTGGCGGCGGCGGTGGCGGAACTGGCCAGTGTGAGCTGTGCCTGCGCCTGCAGCACATCGGTGCCCTGCTCTGCGTTGGCCACGCTCTGGGCGCGCGCGCTGGCCTGCTGCGCCTGCGCGACGGCAGCCGCACGACGTGCCTCGTCGAGTCGCGCGTCACTGAGAAAACCTCTGGCTACCAGCGCCTGCGTCCGTTGCAGGTCGGCCTGCGCAGCCGCCAGTACCGAATCCGCCTGCGCCACCGCGGCTTGCGCCGT
>DPSD01000630.1 GCA_003538495.1 Accumulibacter sp. | reverse complement strand
TCGAGATCGATTGTTGCACCGAAGACGCAACGCCCGTCGGCGGCGAGCAGTTTCGGGTCGATGATCTGTGCATTGGCGAGTTTGCCTTCGACCTCCTGGATGCGACCTTCGACAAAGCCCTGTCTTTCCTTGGCGGCATCGTATTCGGCGTTTTCCGAGAGGTCACCGTGCGAGCGTGCCTCGGCGATGGCCGCGATGGCGCGAGGACGCTCCACGGTTTTCAGGTGATGCAGTTCGGCGCCGAGTTTTTCAGCGCCCTTGACGGTCAAGGGGGTCTTGGTCATGTCTTTGGCTACCAACGATAAACTGTCGCTACCCGCGAGGTGGCTCGCAGCGACGGCTCTAAGGGTTAACTAACTCAGTTGCGCGTGTAATTCCTGGATCGGATAGACGACCAGTGCGCCACGATTCCTGATTCCTGCGGTCGCCGCCTCGGCTCCCCAGATGGTGGTGTAGATGGGTACGCGCGCGGCCAGGCCGGAAGTGCGGATCGAGCGCGAGTCGCTGATCGCCGTACGCTTCTCGTCGACGGTGTTGATGATCAGGACAATCTCGTTGTTCTTGATCATGTCCACCACGTGCGGGCGGCCTTCGGTGACCTTGTTCACCGCCGTCACTTCGACCCCCGCCGCGGCGATTGCCGCCGCCGTGCCGCGCGTCGCCAGCAGGGTGAAGCCGGCCGCGCGCAGGTCGCGGGCGATGGCCACCGCTTGCGGCTTGTCCGATTCCTTGACGCTGACAAATACCTGCCCCGAACTGGGCAGGCGCACGCTGGCCGCGGTCTGGCTTTTGACGAAGGCCTCGGCGAAACTGACGCCGACACCCATTACCTCGCCGGTCGATTTCATTTCCGGGCCAAGGATGGTGTCCACGTCGCGGAACTTGGCGAACGGGAAGACCGCTTCCTTGACCGAGAAGTACGTCGGGATCACTTCCCTGGCGTGTCCCTGGCTGGCCAGCGACTGCCCGACCATGCAACGCGCGGCAACCTTTGCCAGTTGCACGCCGGTCGCCTTCGAGACGAAGGGCACCGTTCGCGACGCGCGCGGGTTGACCTCCAGGACAAATACGACGTCGTTCTGGATCGCGAACTGGACGTTCATCAGGCCGCAGACTTGCAGGCCCTTGGCCATCAACCGGGTCTGGCGGCGCATTTCGTCCTGCAACGCAGGCGATAGCGAGTGTGGCGGCAGCGAACACGCCGAGTCCCCGGAGTGCACCCCGGCTTGCTCGATATGTTCCATGACCCCACCGATCAGCACTTCCTCGCCATCGGCGATGGCATCGACGTCCACTTCGCAGGCGTCGTTGAGGAAACGGTCGAGCAGCACCGGCGAATCGTTCGAGACCTTGACTGCTTCCCGCATGTAGCGTTCGAGGTCGCGCGGGTCGTGGACGATTTCCATCGCCCGACCACCGAGTACGTAGGACGGACGGACGACCAGCGGGTAGCCGATTTCGGCGGCCAGGCGCAAGGCGTCGGGCTCGGTGCGCGCCGTGCGGTTCGCGGGTTGCCTGAGCCCCAGAGTGTGCAGCAGCTTCTGGAATCGTTCGCGGTCTTCCGCGGCGTCGATCATGTCCGGACTGGTGCCGATGATCCGGACGCCGTTGGCTTCGAGGTCGCGCGCCAGCTTTAGCGGGGTCTGGCCACCGTACTGCACGATGACTCCGTGCGGCTTTTCGACGGCGACGATTTCTAGCACGTCTTCGAGCGTCAGGGGCTCGAAATACAGGCGATCGGAGGTGTCGTAATCGGTGGACACGGTCTCCGGATTGCAGTTGACCATGATCGTCTCGTAACCGTCCTCACGCAGCGCCAGCGCCGCGTGAACGCAGCAGTAGTCGAACTCTATTCCCTGGCCGATCCGGTTCGGGCCGCCGCCGAGGACCATGATCTTTTTCCGGTCGCTGGGATTCGCCTCGCATTCTTCCTCGTAGGTCGAGTACATGTAGGCGGTATCGGTCGAAAACTCGGCCGCACAGGTGTCGACGCGCTTGTAGACCGGACGCACCTGCAAGGCATGGCGACGTTCGCGAACCGCCGTCTGGGTCGTTTGCATCAGGGTAGCCAGGCGCTTGTCCGAGAAGCCGGCGCGCTTGAGATGCCACAATTCGTCACGCGACAGCGATTGCAATGGCTTGCCGCGGATCAACTCGGCCTTCTTGTAGAGATCCTCGATTTGCGCCAGGAACCACGGATCAATGGCCGTCAGGCGGTGAATCTCGTCGAGGCTCATGCCGATGCGCATGGCATCGGCGATGTACCAGATACGTTCCGGTCGCGCCTCGCTGAGCGCCATTTCTATTTCCTCGCGGTCGGTGCTCAACTCGTCGAAGCCGTCGACGCCGATTTCCAGTCCGCGCAGGGCCTTCTGCAGCGACTCCTGAAAGGTGCGCCCGATGGCCATCACTTCGCCAACCGACTTCATTTGCGTGGTCAGCCGCGAATCGGCTTCCGGGAATTTTTCAAAAGCGAAGCGCGGCACCTTGGTGACCACGTAATCGATCGCCGGCTCGAACGAGGCCGGTGTCCTGCCGCCAGTGATGTCGTTGGCCAGTTCGTCCAGCGTATAGCCGACTGCCAGCTTTGCCGCGACCTTGGCAATCGGGAAACCGGTTGCCTTCGACGCCAGCGCCGACGAACGCGAGACACGTGGATTCATCTCGATGACGATCATCCGTCCGTCGCGCGGGCAGATCGCGAACTGTACGTTCGAACCGCCGGTATCGACGCCGATCTCGCGCAGCACCGCGAGGCTGGCGTTGCGCATGATCTGGTATTCCTTGTCGGTCAGCGTCTGCGCCGGCGCCACGGTGATCGAGTCGCCGGTGTGCACGCCCATCGGGTCGAGGTTCTCGATCGCGCAGACGATGATGCAGTTGTCGTTCCGGTCGCGAACGACCTCCATCTCGAACTCCTTCCAGCCGATCAGCGACTCCTCGATCAACAGCTCGCTGGTGGGACTGGCCTCCAGGCCGCGCTCGCAGATATCGACGAATTCCTCCTGGTTGTAGGCGATGCCGCCTCCGGAACCGCCCATCGTGAACGATGGCCGGATGATCGTCGGATAGCCGATCATCGCCTGCACCTGCAGGGCTTCCTCCAGCGAATGCGCCATTGCCGAGCGCGCCGAGCCGAGACCGATCCTGGTCATCGCTTGCTTGAACTTTTCCCGGTCCTCGGCCTTGTCGATCGCCTCCCTGGTGGCGCCGATCATCTCGACCCCATATCGTTCCAGGACGCCGTGCCTGGCCAGGTCGAGGGCGCAGTTCAGCGCCGTCTGGCCGCCCATGGTCGGCAGCAGTGCGTCCGGACGTTCCTTGCCGATGATCTTTTCGACGACTCTCCAGGTTATCGGCTCGATGTAGGTCACGTCGGCCATGTCCGGGTCGGTCATGATCGTCGCCGGGTTGGAGTTGACCAGGATCACCCGGTAGCCTTCCTCGCGCAGGGCCTTGCAGGCCTGCGCTCCGGAGTAGTCGAACTCGCAGGCCTGACCGATCACGATCGGGCCGGCGCCAATGATGAGAATGCTCTTGAGGTCAGTGCGCTTGGGCATGTTCCGCCTTCTTGTCGTGCATCATCCGGACAAAGTGATCGAACAGATGGGCGATGTCGTGCGGCCCCGGGCTGGCTTCCGGGTGGCCCTGGAAAGAAAACGCCGCTACGTCGCTACGGGCAAGCCCTTGCAGGGAGCCATCGAACAGCGACACGTGCGTTGGCTGCAAATTGGCCGGCAGAGTTCCGGCGTCGACCGCAAAGCCATGGTTCTGGCTGCTGATCAGCACCTGGCCGCTGCGCAGATCCTTGACCGGATGGTTGGCGCCGTGATGGCCGAACTTCATTTTGACTGTCCGCGCGCCGGAGGCCAGTGCCAGGAGCTGGTGACCCAGACAAATGCCGAAGGTGGGCACGCCCTTCTCAAGCAGCTCGCGGATGGCCGCAATCGCGTAGTCGCACGGCTCCGGGTCGCCGGGCCCGTTGGACAGGAATACCCCGTCGGGTCGGTATTTGAGGACTTCCGAGGCGGTCGTTTGCGCCGGGACGACGGTCAGCTGGCAACCGCGATCGGCAAGCATGCGCAGAATGTTGTGCTTGATGCCGAAATCGTAGGCGACGACATGCAGTTGTGCCACCGGGCTGGCTCGATAGCCATCGAGGGTCCATCCTCCAGCGCTCCACTGGTAAGGTTCGGTAGCGCTCACCTCCTTGGCCAGGTCCATGCCGGCGAGACCCGGAAAGGCCCGAGCTTCAGCGATCGCGCGCTGCTCATCGAGGTCGACGGCCATGATGCAACCGGCCTGGGCGCCTTTTTCGCGCAGGATGCGGGTAAGCTTGCGGGTGTCGATGCCGGCGATGGCCACGATGCCGTGTTTTTGCAGGTACTCGGGCAGCGTCTCGTGCAGGCGCCAGCTCTCGGCGCGAACCGGCAGGTCACGGATAACCAGCCCGGCCGCATAATTGCCGCGTGATTCGAAGTCCTCGGCGTTGCAGCCGACATTGCCGATGTGAGGGTAGGTGAGGGTGACGATCTGACGGCAGTACGAGGGGTCGGTCAGGATCTCCTGATAGCCGGTCATCGCCGTGTTGAACACGACTTCGCCGCTGGTGCTGGCACTGGCACCGATGGACTGGCCGCGAAAAATCGTCCCATCAGCCAGTGCGAGCAGCGCCGGCGGAAGAGTGGGTAACAAGG
>DPSD01000240.1 GCA_003538495.1 Accumulibacter sp. | reverse complement strand
GTACCAGCATGACGTCAGCCAGACCCGTCTGGCCAAGGCGCTCAACGCCGTCGTCGAGGACTGCGTCAACGCCGTCGGCGTCGACGTCAATACCGCCTCGATCCCGCTGCTGACCCGGGTGTCCGGACTCAGCCCGACGCTGGCAGCGAACATCGTCGCCCACCGCGACGCGCACGGCGCCTTCGCCAACCGCAAGGCGCTGAAAGCGGTTCCCCGTCTCGGCGACAAGACCTTCGAGCTGGCCGCCGGCTTTCTGCGGGTCAACGACAGCGATAATCCGCTCGACAGTTCGGCGGTACACCCGGAAGCCTACCCGCTGGTCGAGCGCATTCTCGCCGACATCAGGAAAGGCATCGGCGAGTGCATCGGCGACACCCAGCTGCTCAGGGCGCTGGCCCCCGAGAAATACATCGACGACCGGTTCGGCCTGCCGACCGTGCGCGACATCCTCAGGGAACTCGAAAAGCCGGGCCGCGACCCGCGCCCGGAGTTCAAGACCGCCGCCTTCAGGGAAGGCGTCGAGGCGCTCAAGGATCTGCAGCCCGGAATGATCCTCGAAGGCGTCGTCACCAACGTCGCCAACTTCGGTGCCTTCGTGGACATCGGCGTCCATCAGGACGGGCTGGTACATATTTCCGCGATTGCCGACAGGTTCGTCAAGGACCCGCGCACGGTGGTCAAGGCCGGCGACGTGGTCAAGGTCAAGGTGATCGAGGTCGACCTGGCGCGCCAGCGCGTCGCGCTCAGCATGCGTCTGTCCGACGACCTCCCGAGCGTTCCGAAGATCGGCGGCGGCCCGGCCCCGGCGTCGGCAAGAGCCCGGCAACGCCAGCAGAACCAGCCGCAAGTGGGTGGCGCCATGGCCAGCGCCTTTGCCCGCCTGAAGCGCTGAATGAGGACCTGCCGCAGCGGCGCTGCAGCTGGCGTGAACCAAGCCAGCTTGGCGGCGTGCACGCCGCGACTGCGCAGCTCGAAGTGTTTGCCTACGCGGACCTGGCACCACGGACCCTGATCGGATCGCCCCATGTTTCAGTCAATCATTTTCGACCTCGACGGCACGCTGATCGACTCCCGCGCCGCCATCCTGGACGCATTCGGCAAAGCACTGGCGGTCGAAGGCGTGCAGCCGCGGATCGCGCTGTCGGCGGTACGCATTGGTCCGCCTCTTGCCGAGACCTTGCGCGAGCTGACCGGCAGCAGCGACCCGGCGCTGCTTGGTTCGCTCGCCGAACGCTTCAAGGCGCATTACGACAGCACCGGCTACCAGGCCAGCGTAGTCTTCGCCGGCATCCCCGAGCTGCTTGAAGCGCTGGCGGCAACTGGCGCGCGCTGTTTTCTGGCGACCAACAAGCGTTTTCTGCCGACCGGCCTGATTCTGCAGCACCTGCGTTGGCAGAAGTACTTCGAGGCGGTATACGCGCTGGATCGCGAAACGCCGCGATTGCCCGACAAGACAGCGATGCTCGCGCACCTCGTCGCCGAGCAGGCGCTGGACGCGCGAAACAGCATCTATGTCGGTGACACGCCCGAAGACGAGGCCGCCGCCGACGCCAACGGCCTGCCCTTCGCCGCCGTCGGCTGGGGTTACGGCAGCTTTCCGGCGACCGGCAAGCGCTGCCTGGCGACGCCGCGCGAGCTGATCGCCTTCCTGACGCAATGACCGCGGCGGCCAGCGCCCTTGGCCGCCTGCAGCGCTGCGCGAAGGCTATATAATCGGCAGCGGCCGCGTACCAGCGGCGCGCTCCCGACCATCCCCCACCACTCCCGCCGATACCATGACCAAGACCTCCGGACCAGCCGCTGCCAAAGATCGCAAGACTGCTTCCCGCGCCGCTGCCGAACCTCGCCTTTCGCGCCAGCGCAAACCGGCGGACCTGCCGACCGATGACTGGCAACGAGCCTTGCGCCGGCAATTCGGCCGCGAGCAGCCCTTCGACTTCGAGAACCTCGGCGACGACCCGGTGTTCTCCGACTTCGCCGTCCGCAACCCGGAAAGTGGCCGCCGCTACCGGGTCGTCATCCGCGGCGCCAAACCGGGCGACAACCGCTGCTCGTGCCCCGATTTCGCGACCAACGATCTCGGGACCTGCAAGCACATCGAATTCACCCTCGCGCAGCTCACCGCACAGCCGGTGGGCCAGGCGGCGCTCGAGCGCGGCTTTGCCGGATCGTTCAGCGAGCTGTTTCTCGACTACGCCGGGCAGCGGCGCGTCCGCCTGCGTCTCGGCAGCGACTTTCCCGCCGAGCTGCAACCGGCGGTAGACCGCCTGTTCGACCCGACCAGCGGCTGGCAACTGTCGCCGGAACGCTTCGCCTATCTCCCGGAGTTCATCGAAAGCGTCCGCGCCGCCGCCCACGACCTGCGCTGCCAGGACGACGCGCTGGCCTTCGTCGCCGAAGTCCGCGACGGCGAGGCGCGCCGCAAGACGCTGGCCGCCCTCTATCCGATGGGTGCTGACAGCCCCGACCTGCAGACACTGCTCAAGGTGGCGCTGTATCCGTACCAGCGCGAGGGCGTGCTCTTTGCCGCGCGCGCTGGCCGGGCTCTGATCGGCGACGAAATGGGCCTCGGCAAGACCGTGCAGGCGATCGCCGCGATGGAAATGTTCGCCCGGCATTTTGCCGCCGAGCGCGTGCTGGTCGTCTGCCCGACCTCCCTCAAGCACCAATGGGAGCGCGAGATCGCGCGCTTCAGCGAGCGCCGCGCGACGGTGATCGGCGGCCTGCGCGCGGTCCGCCAGGCGCGCTATGCGCAGGACGACTTCTGCAAGATCACCAACTACGAAACGCTCGGCCGCGACCTCGACCTGATCCAGGCGTGGGCGCCGGACGTGGTGATCGTCGACGAAGCGCAGCGGATCAAGAACTGGAACACCATCGCCGCGCGCGCGCTGAAGCGCATCGACAGCACCTACGCGCTGGTGCTGACCGGCACGCCGCTGGAAAACCGGCTCGAGGAACTGATCTCGATCGTCCAGTTCGTCGACCAGCATCGCCTCGGGCCGACCTGGCGGCTGCTCGACGAACACCAGCAGCGCGACGAGCGCGGCCGCGTCATCGGCTACCACAATCTGCAACAGATCGGCCAGACGCTGGCGCCGATCATGCTGCGCCGGCGCAAGGCGGCGGTGCTCGAACAACTCCCCGAGCGCGTCGACAACACGCTGTTCGTACCGATGACGCCGCAGCAGGCGGATCACCACGAAGAAAACCGCCTGCAGGTGGCACGCATCGTCCAGCGCTGGCGCCACACCGGTTTTCTCTCCGAAAAGGACCAGCTGCGAATGCGCTGCGCGTTGCAGAACATGCGCATGTCGTGCAACAGCACCTTCCTGCTCGACCACCAGACCGACCATGGCTACAAGGCCGACGAACTGGCGGCGCTGCTCGACGACATCCTCGACGACCCGCAAGCGAAGGTCGTCGTCTTCAGCCAGTGGCTGCGCACCCACGAGCTGATCATCCGGCGCTTGAGCGAGCGCGGCTGGGAGCATGTGCTGTTCCACGGCGGCGTCGCTGGCGACAAGCGCGGCGCGCTGGTCGACCGCTTCAACCGGGACCCCGCCTGCCGGGTGTTCCTGAGCACCGATGCCGGCGGCGTCGGCCTCAACCTGCAACACGCCGCGGCGGTCGTGGTGAATATGGACCTGCCGTGGAATCCGGCGGTACTCGAACAGCGCATCGGCCGCGTGCACCGGCTGGGCCAGACCCGCGGCGTGCAAGTGATCAACTTCGTCGCCCGCGGAACCATCGAAGAAGGGATGCTTTCGGTCCTGGCGTTCAAGCAGTCGCTATTCGCCGGCGTCCTCGACGGCGGCGAAAGCGAGGTCGCCCTGCAAGGCACCCGCCTGTCCAAGTTCATGGAGGCGGTCGAGCAGGCCACCGGTGGCGTCGAGGCCCCGGCCGCCAGCGAAGACGACCGGCAGGACACGCCGCCGCTGGCGGCCACCGGCGGCTCCGACCCGGACGAAGACGCAGCCGGCGATCCAGCGGGCCGCGCGGCGCCAGCGGCCGGAGGCGAAGCCGATGGACTGCCTGGCAACGAGCCCAGCCCTCCGTTGGAGCGGTCGGAGCAGACCGAGCAGCGCTCCAGCGAAGTGACTCCGCCGAGCGCCGCCAATCCGTGGGCACCGCTGCTCGCGGCCGGCGCACAGCTGCTCGGTGAACTGGCGGCCGCGTCGCAGGGCGAGCGTGAATCGACCCTGGTACAGACCGACCCAGCGACCGGCCAGCGCTATCTCAGGCTGCCGGTACCTGACGCGCAAACCGTTCAGAGCCTGGCCGAAGGGCTGTTGGGTCTATTCGGCCAGCGGAGATAGAGTCGCCGGCCGGCGCGGCCCGTGCAGCGTGAACGCGAAAACCCGGCAGGAGCACGCTTTGGGGGCGATCCTGCCGGCTCCCCGCGCGGTCCCGCCAGCACCCTTCCGTTGGCTTTGCCGGCCCTTGCCGAGGCGCTACAATCAAGGCCATGGTTCACCTTCACGACACGGGCTACAAGTATCTTTTCTCGCACGCCGATCTGG
>DPSD01000692.1 GCA_003538495.1 Accumulibacter sp. | reverse complement strand
ACGGTCATGCGTCAGGGCTGCCGGCAAGCGAGGATCCTTGACGGGTGACAGGCGATCAAGCCATGCTAGCGGCCGAGCAAACGAAATCAATCACCCGTGGCCAACTAGAGCGCAGGGGTTGGGTGAGGCGCCGGAGTGGAAGCTGTCAACACCGGCGGTTAGCGCTAGGGGCGCGGGTGCTCATCTCTTCAGGGACTCGCCACTTGGACGAGTATCAGCCAGGGCTCGGTTTCCGTGGTTACCGCATACGATTGATCGGCATCGACCGCCATAATGCTGGTGGGCGGGCTCCATTTGGCGGAAGATTGGCGAGGCAACAGATGATTGCGGGGAGCACAAGATGCTGACGTTACGCGTTCTCTCGTGCAAGGGCGAGAAGCTTCCGGCACCGTATGAAGCGGAATTCGATGAGGCTGGCGGCAGCATCGGGCGTACCCCGGACAACCGCCTGGCCTTGCCGCACGATGCCTCTGTTTCGACGATCCACGCGACGGTACGCTTCCTCGATGGCCGCTATTTTCTGACCGCACAGAGCCGAAATCCCAATCGCGTGAATGGTCGCGAGCTGAAGAACGGTGTCGAGCAGGCCCTTGCGGACGGTGACGAGCTGGATCTGGGCGCGTCCCGGCTCGTGGTGTCGGTCCGGTTCCCGGAGAGTGACGTCCGGGCGCTGAGCTTCCGCATGCTGGAAGATATCGCCCGCGACCTTTCCGGCGAATCGATCTGCTTCCCGACTTTCCTCGATATCACCTTGAAAGTTCGCAACGCGCTCAAGAATCCCAAGCTGAGTATCGAGGAACTGGGCACGCTGGTCAGTGCCGAACCCTTGCTCAGCGCCAAGGTGATTCGTCTGGCCAACTCGGTGGCGATGAATCGCTCGGGGCGACCGATCCTCGCCGTGAATGGCGCCATTGCCAAGGTCGGCATGGAAGCCGTGCGCGGTCTGTCGTTCGCCGTAGCCATTGAACAACTGCTCAGTTCCAAGAAGATGGTCGCCTTCGAAGCCCTTTCGCTACGGCTGTGGGAACACTCCATACACGTCGCCGCGTTGTGCCGGGTGCTGGCTCGCCGGTTGACCGGGATCAACCCCGACGAAGCGATGTTCGCCGGCCTGATCCATGATATCGGGGTGTTCTACCTGCTATCCCGGGCGGCAAGCTTCCCGCAGGTGAGCGACGACCGGGCCGAGTTGCATCAATTGCTGGTGGACTGGCATGGCAACATCGGACACGCCTTGCTGGCTGCCATGGGTTTGCCTGAAGAGGTGGCGACGGTCATCCAGGGGCACGATCTCGATCGCGTCGTGGCGACGGTAAAAACGCTGGCTGACGTGCTTTTTGTTGCCAACCGGTTGGCCAGTCTGGAGCACGGATGGCGAGATCCAACGCTTTCTGACGCGGCGCCCGCCAACTCCTTGTCCGATCTGTTGGATGCGGAGGCGCTTGGTGCCTTGCTTGCGGATTCGGCTGAAGAGGTCTCGTCCTTGAAAAGTGTGCTCGGTGCGTGAGCAGGTCGGATGCGAGCGAACTTCCGGAGCGGGCGCAACTCGGGCGTGGAGGCGACGGAAGTTCATAGTCACTGAATTCAGGAGTTGAGCACGTTGGCGGAAAGGAAGGGCATGGAATCGAATCGCGAAATCGCAACGCTCGGCGGCGGGTGCTTCTGGTGCCTGGAGGCGGTATTCGAACAGATGATCGGCGTTGAGTCGGTGGCCTCGGGGTATAGCGGCGGGGCGCTCGCCAACCCGACATATGCCGCCGTCTGTGAGGGACGGACGGGTCACGCCGAGGTGGTCCAGATCACTTTCGACCCCGAACTCTGCAGTTATCGAGACATCCTGGAGGTCTTCTTTGCCATCCACGATCCGACGACGCGAAACCGCCAGGGCAATGACGTCGGAACGCAATATCGTTCGGTGATCTTCTACCACACCCCCGGGCAACAGCAGGTCGCGGCGGGGCTGATGACCGAACTCGACCAGGCGGGTTTGTGGACCGCGCCGATGGTGACCGAACTGCTGCCCGCGCCACCGTTTTTTGCCGCCGAGGCGTACCACCAGCACTACTTTGCCCGGAACCCCGATCAAGGCTACTGTCAAGTCGTCGTCAGCCCCAAGCTGGCGAAGTTTCGCAAGAAATTCGCCAGTCGGCTCAAGGGGAATCGATGAATTCGCGCAGGTCGCGGACGAAGCGGTCACGCTCCCACTGGTGTGGCGAGTGGTCGGTGTCTTCGTAGATCCGCAGGATCGCTCCGGCGATGCGGTTCTTGACGTAGTGTGCCGTCTCGCTCCGGTAGTAATTGCTGGCGCCGCCATAAACCAGCAGCGCCGGAATATCGATCTTCTCGAGAGTCGCCCGGTAGTCGGCTTCGGCAAGGCTTTCCCAGCAAGCGATCAGCGGGACAGGATCCTGCTCGCGGAGCCACTGCCGCGCTTTCTCGAGGCCCGGTGAGTTCTCCTGGTACTTCTGTCGGGCGCGATGGTTCAGCCCCATCCCGCCCAGTCGCAGGACCGACTCGGCAAAGTCGTCGTCGAGATGTTTCAGGAAGGCTGCCGACCTTTCACGATCGAAGTCGCCGTAGATTCCGTTCAACCAGCCGTCATCGGTGAGCAATTTTGGCGACTGGTCAATGAAAGTGACTTTGCGCAGGTTCCGGCAGCCGTACTGCTCGATGTACTGCCAGAGCGTCAAGGCGCCCATCGAATGGCTGACGACGACCAGCTCGTCGAGGGCGTAATGGTCGATCAGGTTTCGCAGGTCTTGCGCCATGCGCTGGACGGTCGGCACTGTGTTCTGCGACAGGCGATGGCCACCGTGGCCGCGGGCATCCCAGCGGAAGACGCGATGGTGCGGGGTGAGCTGGTCGAGGAAGGGGAGCCACTCGCGATGGCTGGCCGTCCAGCCGTGCAGCATGAGGATCGGCGAGCCATCGCCGGAAACCTGAACGTGGATCTTCTCGCCATCATCAGCAAAGAAATGCGTCATCGCGTCGGCTAAGCAAGGGAAAGAAGGCAGCGTGTCACAAGCTCGTGACAAGGGCAATTATAATCGCTGCCTGACCAGCAGGAGACGGATACGGATGCAGGCTCTAAGCGCTTTTGAGCATGGCCTCTACGCGGTGGACGCGGGCTATGTCCGGCCGCTACACGCGGCCATTCACCTGATCGTCGAGAACGGCCGGGTGGCGATCGTCGACACCGGCACAGCAGCCTCGCTGGTCCATGCGCTGGAGGCGCTCAGGGTTCTGGGATTGGGCGCGGGCTGCGTCGATTACGTCGTCCTGACCCATGTGCACCTTGATCACGCGGGTGGCGCGGGGGCGATGATGGGCGCCTTCGCCAATGCTCGCCTGGTGGTGCATCCACGGGGTGTGGCACACATGGTCAATCCATCAAGGTTGATCGCCGGCGTGACGGCGGTCTATGGCGCGGCCGAAGTAGATCGGTTGTATGGTCGGATCCTGCCGATCGAGGAGCAGCGAATCATCCCGGCGACGGATGGACTGACGCTTGATCTCGCCGGTCGGGAGTTGCTCTGTCTGGATACGCCGGGGCACGCGCGCCACCACATCAGCCTGGTCGATCGCCAGAGCGGCGGCATCTTCACTGGCGACATCTTCGGGCTCTCGTATCGCGAGCTCGATACCGACGGTCGCCAGTTCATTTTTCCGACGACGACCCCGGTGCAGTTCGATCCGGAAGCGATGCACGCTTCACTGGAGTTGCTGATGGGGTACCAGCCGGAATTCGTCTATCTGACCCATTACAGCCAGGTCGGGGACGTCGCGGCGCAGGCTGCCCGCTTGCACGATCTGGTCGACGCGCATGTTCGCATCGCCCGATGTGTACGCGGGTCCGTCGCCGATCGCGATGGGCGCATTCGTGCCGGGCTGGCGCAACTGCTGCTGGACGAGGTGAAGCGCTTTGGCTGTCGCTTGCCGACCGACGAGGTCCTGGAGATCTTCGCGACCGACCTGACCCTGAACAGCCAGGGGCTTGCCGTCTGGCTCGATTCTCAGGCTGTCGGCCGGTAGGCCGCCGGCCAGATTCCGGGCCGGTCGATCAGACGTCACCAGCCGGCGCCAGGCCATGGAAATCCGCCGCGACCGGTGGCGTCAGCGGCGGGCGATGCGCCGGAGGAAGCGGCGCCGAGCTGCCACCTCGGGCTGCTCGGCGACTAATGATGGTGGCGGTCAATTTTCGTAG
>DPSD01000244.1 GCA_003538495.1 Accumulibacter sp. | reverse complement strand
AAGCGGTGATGATCTGGCAGCCGTACGTCGTGGCCTTCGCCATGGTGGGCGTTTTCTACGCCGCGCTATTGGCCTTCCGGCAGGCCAATCTGCGCCGCCTGATGGCCTTTGCGGTGGTCAGCCATACCAGCCTGATCGTCATCGGCCTGTTCACCCTGCATCCCGCCGGGCTGCAGGGTGCGCTGCTGCTGGCGGTCAACTTCGGGCTGGCGATCACCGTGATGCTGATGATGATCGGCTACGTCTACCGCCGCGCCGGGACCACCAATCTCGACCGGCTCGGCGGCCTGTTCGATCGCGTCCCGTTCATCGCCATCGCTTTCCTGATCGGCGGGCTGGCGCTGCTCGGGATGCCCGGGACGCCGGGATTCGACGCCGTGCACCTGGTGCTCGAAGCGTCGATCGAGGCCTTTGGCGCCCTGCCGACGATCGCCACCGCGCTCGGCAACGTCGCCGCCGCCGGCTTTCTGCTGTGGGCCTTTCAGCGCGCCTTTCTGGCGCCGCGGCCGAGGGATCTGCCGGCGCGCCGAATCGCCCGCACCGGCGCCATGGAGTATTTCGTCGGCGGCGCGACGCTGCTGGTGCTATTGGTCGCCGGCTTCTACCCCGAGCCATGGCTGCAGCTGACCGATACCGCGACGCAGGCGCTCGCAGCGTATTTTCAGCATGACTGAACTGGCGTCCTGGCCGCTGCTGAGCACGCTGCTGGCGCTGCCGGTGCTCGGCGCGCTGGCGACGGCCGTGCTGCGTCGCGCGCCGTGGGCGCAGTGGCTGGCGCTCGGCAGCGCCGTGCTGACCCTGCTCTGCTCGCTGCTGATCGTCGTCGCCTTCGATGGTAGCAACGCCGGTTTCCAGCTGATCGACTCGGCGCGCTGGATCGCCGGCCTGAAGATCGGCTATCTGGTCGGTGTCGATGGCTTGTCGCTGCTGTTCCTGCCGGCGACGGCGCTGCTCTTCTGCGGCGCGGTGCTTGCCGGCTGGCGCGTTTCGGCGACCGCTTCGCCCTTGCCGCCCGGGCTGTACTTCGCCTTGCTGCTGTTGCTCGAAGCGGCGACCCTGGGCGTTTTCTGCGCGCTCGACACGATCCTCTTCTTCTTCTGCTGGGAAATGACGGTACTGCCGATCTATTTCCTGGTCAGCCTGTGGGGCATTGGCGGCGGCCGCCAGGCAGCGGCGGTGCGCTATTTCCTGGTGATGCTGGCCAGCGGCGTGCCACTGCTGTTCGGACTGCTGGCGCTAGCCTTCGGCAACGCTGCTGCGGGCAGTGGTGCGCTGGTTTTCGACCTGCCGACGCTGCTCGACAGCCCGCTCGCGGAGCGCGCCCAGTACACTGTCTTCCTGCTGCTGCTCGTCGGCTTTGCCGCCAAAGTTCCGCTGGTGCCGCTGCACACCTGGCTGCCGGCGCTGGCGATGGGCGCACCAGCGGCGGTCACGGCGCTGATCGTCGGCCTCAAGCTCGGCGCCTACGGATTGATCCGCCTGGTGATCCCGCTGGCGCCGGTCGCCGCCAGCGACCTGCACTGGCTGCTCGCCGGCCTCGGTACCCTGGCGATGCTCTACGGCGCGGTCGCTGCGCTGGCGCACAGCAATCTGCGCGGGGTGCTGGCGTATGCGAGCCTTTCACACGTCGGGCTGGTGGTGCTGGCGCTGGCGACTTTCTCGGCCTCGGCGCTGCAGGGGGCGGTGCTGCAGCTGCTCAACTTCTCGGTCGCCGGCGGCGGCGGTTTTCTGGTGCTGTCCTTCCTGCAGCGCCGCAGCGGTTCGACCGACATCGCGCAACTCGGTGGTGTGATCCGCAGCATGCCGCTGCTGTCGGGCTTCTTCCTGCTCTTCGGGCTGGCCGGCATCGGCCTGCCGGGAACCAGCGGCTTCCCCGGCGAGCTGCTGATCGTCGTCGCGGCGCTGCACAGCCATACCGGCGCCGGCCTGGCGGCGCTGTTCGGCACGGTCGTCGGCGCAGCCGCTTTCCTGGCGCCCTTCCGGCACGCTTTCCTCGGACCGCTGCGCAATCCCGACGTCGCGGCAGCGCAGGACCTGCTGCCGCGAGAGCTGGCGCTGCTGCTCGCGCCGGCGCTGCTGATTCTCGGCGTCGGCGTTTATCCGCTGCCGATTCTCGAGCTGCTGCGGCCGACTGCCGAGGCCTGGGTGGCGGCGCTGGCCGGGCTGTAGCGGCTGGTGATCGCGGGACAGGCACCCGCGCCAGTGACGCCAGGCAATGCTTCCCGTGTGACGTTGACTGGTTGCCGTGGCCCCTCAAGGATGCCGCAGGTGCATGCCGGATCATGACCTCGTCGCCTTCGCTATCCCCGGCGTCACAGTCCGCTTCGCTCAGGCCAGCGCCCGGGCCACCGGCGGCTCGGCTTCCGATACCGTGCGCAACATCGAGGATCTCGCCGGCGGCGCTTTCGCCGTAGCCGACACGGTTACCGGCAACAGCGGCGCCAAAGACGCGCCGAGTGGCGGCCTGGCATTGACCAGTCTGGACTTGATGGCGACCCGAGCGCGGTCACCGTCGGTGGTTTGCTGACCGAGGCAGGCGATGAGTGGTCACCCCGCCTGCAACCTGGCCGATCCTCCACCCCCGCCCGGCGCGCTGGACTCGAAGGTGCCGATCACCTATGCTCGCGCCATGGTGAGCGAAAGCAAACGCCCTTTTTCCCTGCACCGGGCCATTTTCACGCGAGTGGCGTTACTGGTAGGCGGAACCACGTTCCTGGCGGCTGCGTTGTTCGTCGTGTTTTCCCTGCTCCCGGTATCCCAGCGCATTGCCGAAAGTCAGTTCAACGAGGCCGCCACACGCGCCGACGCGGCGCTGAATGCCTTGTTCGCTCCGGCCGAAGATCTGCTGCGCATCGGTCGCCAGTCGATTGGCGACAAGGCTCCGGATATTGATTCCCCGGAAGCTTTCAATCGCCTGTTTCAACCGACGCTGCAAACCATGGCGCAGCTCACTTCGGTGGTCGCTGGAACGTCCGCCGGCCAGGGCTGGCTACTGTTGCAGTTGCCGGAGGGTGGTTGGCGAAACAGACTGACCGACGTGCCGCGCTGGGGGACGCGTCATCTGTTTGTCGAGCACCTGACGGGCGGTCGACAAACGAGCTACTGGAAGGAACTCGAGTACGATGCGCGGCAGCGGCCGTGGTATCGGGGTGCCGTCGAAGCAACGCCTGCGGACCAGTTGTACTGGACTCCCCCGTACCGCTTCTTTACCACCGGCGACCCCGGAATTACCGTTTCGACGCGTTTCCGGCTGAACGATGGCCGTGATTTCGTCCTCGGTTTCGATCTCAAGCTGCGCGACCTGTCGCAGCACACGATGCACTCGCGTCTCGGTAGCCACGGACTGGTGGCGGTGGTCACTGCGGACGAGCGCGTTCTCGCGCTACCGTCGCCGCCGGATGCGACCAGCGAAACGGAGTGGCTGCGGCAGACTCTGAAGCCGGCCAGGAATCTGGGATTGCCGCAGTTGAAGAATGCCCTGATCGGCTGGCAACACGCCGGCCGGCCTCCCGGCAGTATCGTCGGCTTTGACTCCGAAGGCGCGCGCTGGCTGCTCAGCGCCCGCCAGCACCTGCTCGGTGAGCAGGAGTTGTGGATCCTCGCGCTGGCACCGGAGGCCGACTTCGCGCCATCGTGGCTGAAGGTGTCGGGAATTCTCGGCGGTGCGATCGTGCTCGTGCTGGCCATTGCCATGCTGCTGACGCACGCTCTGGCGCAAGGCCTCGCGCGTCCGCTCGAAAACCTGGCCAGGGACAGCGAACGAATGGGGCAGCTCGATTTTCGGCCGGTCGAGCATTTGCCAAGCCGACTCATCGAGGTCAGGCAACTGCAGCTGTCGCAAGAGACGATGCGCCAGACGCTGCAACTGAATCAGCAGGAACTCGCCGAGCGTGCGAACAGTTTGCGCAGTCAGCTGAGAGCCTTGCAGGCGACGCAAGCGGACCTGCGCGAGAGCGAGCAGCGCCTGCGCTCGTTCTATGATCTCGGGCTGGTCGGCGTGGCGATCACTTCCCCCGAGAAGCGCTGGATCCACACCAACGACTACATCTGCCGCTTGCTGGAGTACTCGGAGGACGAGTTGCACCAGATGTCATGGGTGCAGGTGACGCATCCCGACGATCTGGCGGTTGAGGCCGGGAAGTTCAAATCGCTGCTGGGCGGCGAAATCGACGGTTATGAAATGGAAAAACGCTTCGTCAGCCACAGCGGCCGGGTGATTCCGACCCGGCTGGTCGTCCGTTGCGTGCGCGAGGCGGATCGGTCCGTCGCCTTCGTCGCGATGATGATCGACGATCTCCGCGAGCGCAAGCGCGCAGAAGATCGCATTCACTATCTGGCAAATTTCGATGTGCTGACCGGCCTGCCGAATCGATCCCAGCTCGATGAGCGGATGCGCTATTCACTGAGCGTCGCCAAGCGAAACCAACAACCCGTGGCGCTGATGTTTCTCGACCTCGACCACTTCAAGGACATCAACGACACCCTGGGGCACAGTGTCGGCGATGCCTTGCTGATCGAACTGGCGAAGCGCCTGCGCCAGATCCTGCGAGAGGAAGACACCGTGTCGCGCCTGGGCGGCGACGAATTCATCCTTTCGCTGCACGGCGCCGATGGGCGCGGTGCGTCACAGGTCGCAAAAAAGCTGCTCGATGTCATCTCGAAGCCGTTCCGCGTAGAGCAACACGATCTGCAGGTGACCGCTTCGATCGGCATTGCTCTGTATCCGGACGACGGCACCGATCTGGAAACGCTCTCGCGGAATGCCGATGCCGCGATGTATCGTGCCAAGCAGGAAGGCCGGCATGGGTACCGTTTCTTCACGACCGAAATGCAGGCCCGTTCGGCACGCCATCTGAAACTGATCTCGGCCTTGCGCCGCGCCGTCGAGCTGGAACAGCTCGATCTGCACTACCAGCCGCAGGTGGCGATGGCGCACGGGCGGATTGTCGGCGCCGAAGCGTTGTTGCGCTGGACCCACCCCGAGCTGGGCGCGATTTCCCCAGCCGAGTTCATTCCGGCAGCCGAAGACAGCGGCCTGATCGTGTCGATCGGCGAATGGGTGATCCGGCAGGCGGTCAGGCAGGGCAGGCGATGGATCGCGAACGGCCTCGATCCGCTGGTCATTGCCGTAAATCTTTCGGCGGTGCAGTTTCGCCATCCCGACCTGCCGGAGGCGGTTACGCGCATCCTCGAGGAAACAGGTCTGCCGCCAGAGTATCTGGAACTGGAACTGACCGAGGGAGTCGCGATGCACGACCCGCAAGGGGCGATCGCGGTGATGAACGATCTGCACGCGCGCGGCGTGCGGATGTCGATCGACGATTTCGGGACGGGTTATTCCTCCTTGAGCTACCTCAAGAAGTTCAAGGTATACAAGCTCAAGATCGACCAGTCCTTCGTGCGCGACATCAGCACCGACGCCGAAGACAAGGCGATCGTCAGCGCGATCATTCGCATGGCCCAGAGCCTCGGCTTGCGGACCATCGCCGAAGGGGTTGAGACTGGCGGCCAACTGGCCTTCCTTGGCGACGAAGGCTGCGACGAGGTCCAGGGGTACTACTACAGCAAACCCCTGCCGCCCGAGCAGTTCGAGCGCTTCATCGCCGCGCGCCAGGGCACGCCAGTGTAATCGCGGCAGACGCGGCAGCGATCGCCGCGACCGGCCGCGCCGCAACGACCTGATCTCTGTTGATGGTGATCGCCTTCATGGCCTTGGCGCGGCTGGAATCGGTCGAACCCCTGCGCACTTGTGCGCCTGGCGAATCGGGCAAGCGGCTGGGTCTGGATCGGATTCCCGAAGTGCGCACCCTGCGCCAGAAAACTCAGCTCCTGAGTCAGGGTGATCAGGCGGATCTTCCTCACGCCGGAGTAAGTATTCGGCCAACCCGTAGCGAGCCAGCTCTGTTGGCGAGGCGGGTTATTGGCAAAGGACTGATCGGAAGGATCGGTGAAGCGGGTAGAGCCCGATGTCCTTGATCGGGAGGATAGACGGGTTTCGGTCGTTTCGTGTGGAACGGGCAATAAAGGGGAGAAGGGTGAGGCGGGCAAATGAGTGAGCTAAGGTGGTCCCGGCGCCAGCCATTCAAGTGGTAGAGCTGCCCGATCTGCTCGACTCAGGCCAGAGCCCAGTCCGAGAGATCCGGATGAGCGTTGGCCAGTTCCAGGAAATCACGCCGCTGGTGCGCCCAGCAGAAGGGCAGAATAAAGTGGTCGAGGACTCTCGCGAGTTTCTTGTAGGCCGAGTAGCGGTCACAGATGATGATTCCCCCGGCGCTACCGGATAGCTCCCGGATCGTAACCGTTCACTCCCCCTTAGGAAACGCCGCCAACACCCTGCTTTTGCGGCATAATCCATGGCATTGACAACGACACGATAGCCACGACCGGATGCGCCTGAGCAAGCATGATCTTTTCCAGATGGACGACGAGTGGCTGAGGAAGCTGCCGGCGGAGCTATTGCTGGAAGTATCGAAGCGACTGCTGCACGACGTCAAGGAGTTGCAGGATCAGCTGAATCAAAACCCGGGCAACAGCTCGCGGCCGCCGAGCACAAAGGCACCGTGGGAGAAGGCGGCGTGCGACCCAGCCGTGGCGAAAGGCGCGCCAGCCCAGGCTGGCGCTGCCGACGGTGCTGCCGAAACGGCAGAGGGTTCGGCGCCGGCGCAAGAGACTGTGCCGCCGGTGACCGAGCGCCCATCGCCCCGAAAGGGTTCGGGAAAGCCGCCGGGCAAGCAACTTGGCAGTCCGGGCCATGGTCGCACGCAGAAACTGGCGGTTACTGACAGTTGTGCGCACCGACCCGAGAACTGTGCGGCTTGTGGTGAAATCCTGGCAGAGGATGCCGAGTCGCAGGCTTACACAGCCTGGGACGACATCGACATCGCGCTACCGGTCGAGGGCAGCATCGGGCTGATGTT
>DPSD01000267.1:5812-5979 GCA_003538495.1 Accumulibacter sp. | reverse complement strand
GGTACCAGTTGATCCAGTGGGTTGGCAATCTGGCCGATTACGCGGAGAAGGTCGGAGATCGGCTGCGTTTGCTGATCACCCGCTGACGATCACGATTTCAAAGTCATGACCGTTCGCATGTCCTGCAAGGGGGGATTCGCCAGCTAAGGCGGTAGTATGGAAATCAT
>DPSD01000267.1:0-5516 GCA_003538495.1 Accumulibacter sp. | reverse complement strand
AAGGCGGTAGTATGGAAATCATCGATCAGCATCAAACCTTGCTTTATGTCCTGGCCCTCGCCGGTGGTCTGTACATGACCTGGGGAATCGGCGCCAATGGCGTTGCCAGTGCCATGGGCACTTCAGTGGGTTCGGGTGCGATCACCGTCAGGCAGGCGCTCGTCCTGGCCGCGATCATGGAGTTCTGCGGTGCTTATCTGGCCGGCGGAGAGGTGGCCGACACGATTTCGACAGGCATCATCGACGGCAGACTCTTCGAACCGGTGCCGCATCTGTTGGTGCTCGGCATGATCGGGGCGCTGCTGGCGGCGGGGATCTGGCTGATGGTCGCCAGCATGCGCGGCTGGCCAGTGGCGACGACGCATGCCCTCGTCGGCGCCGTGTGCGGGGTTGGCGTTGCGGCCCTCGGCGTGCATGCGGTGCATTGGGAAATGATGGGCGAAATCGTTGCTAGCTGGTTCATCTCGCCGGTCCTGGGCGGTACGGTCGCCCTGCTGCTGACCATGAGCATCCGCAAGCTGATTTTCAATACCGTCAACCCGATCGCCCGGGCGCGCAAGTGGGGTCCGATGTATGTCTTCCTGGTCGGCTGGATGGTTTCTCTGGTCACCATCAGCCAGGGCCTCAAGCACCTGGACATTCATTTCGGCCTGTTCTCGGGTCAGATCCTTGCGATCGTGATCGGCGTCGTCCTGGCTCTTGCCGCCCGGCTGATGATGAACCGCATTCAATTCGATGAGCATGTCGACAGGGCTTTTCAGCACGCCAGCGTCGAGAGGCTGTTCATTCCGCAGATGGTGTTCACCGGCGCGGCGATGGCCTATGCGCATGGTTCGAACGAAGTGGCCAATGGGATTGGCCCGATGGCTGCGGTGATTCAGATCCTGGTGACCAGGGAGGTGTCTGCCAGCTCGCCAATCACGCCGTTCCTGTTGTTGATCGGCAGCTTCGGCATGGTTGCCGGTCTGGCCACCTACGGTTACAAGGTGATGGCCACCCTGGGCCACAAGATTACCGAGTTGACGCCAACCCGAGCCTATTGCGCCACCGTTGCCACTGCGTTCGTGACGGTGGCCGCTTCCGGCCTGGGTTTGCCGGTGTCCAGCACGCATATCGCGGTTGGTGCGGTGATGGGTGTCGGCATTGCCCGCGGTATCGGCGCCCTGGACCTGCGTGTGGTCGGTGGCATCATCGTTTCCTGGTTCATTACCGTTCCGGTCGGGGCACTTCTGGGGGCCAGCATTTTCCATCTCCTGAGAGCAGTATTTTCCATAGAATGATCATGCCTCTTCCTGCTGGATATTTCCACTGAAACTGCAGCCATGACGGAACTGCCTACCCTGCCCATCGAATCGCTGCAGCACTTCAAGGGGATCGACTTCCCGGAGGACATTCGCTTTGGCCAGATTCTGGTGACTGGCCCGCCCGGTGCCGGCAAAAGCACCTTGATCGTGCGTCTCGGCGGCTGGTCGGAGGAGGGCTATCTGGATTTGGGCCGCAAGCATTGGTGGCGATCGGAAATTCTGTCGGTGCGACCGCGCGAGATCCATCTGGGACTTCCGTTTCAGGGCCTGGCCAACGCGGTGTCGGTCTTTGATGCCGAGTTCCTCGATCGCGACCCATTGCCACCCGTCGATTTCGATCGCATCGTCCTGCCGCCTCGCAAGCGTTATTTTTTTTCGGTCGACTGGTATCGGCGCTATGTGTTTGAATTCCTGCTGCCACCTCCCGATCTGGTCTTTGAGCGCCGTGTCGAGCGGGCTCGCCACAGCACCCATCCGGTCGATGCGCAACTGAGCCTCGAGATTTGTACTGCCCAGCTTGCAGTTTTCCGCAGCGTTGCCGAGTTTCTGCACCGCAAGGGCTTCAAGGTGTATCTCCGTGAGGGGGCAGATGGTCGCCCGAGACGTTTCCATGAGCCGCAGTCGCAGCCGTGAGAACGATGGCCGCCCGGCGCTCGTTCAAGCTGTCGAGCTTGTTGGCGTGGCTAAAAGGAGTTGCGGCGAGACTGGGCTTCGGCTGGGGGCGTGACCTCAGACTGGGCGATTCCTACCGACTGGGCAGCAGCAAGGTGCGGGTTCCTCTGGGTGGTCTGCCGATCGAGATCTCGCTCGGTCTCAACGACAAACGCCTGCATCTCTACCCGGAGACGCGGCTCAATGCGCGCGGTGAACCACTCAGGCTGGGCAGCTTCATCATCGTCGATCCCAGCGCTCATCGTCGCCGCATCAGCGGTTTTCTGCGGCTGACCCCGAAGAGCTGGCTGTCGCTGGGTTCGGCGGACATGCTCCAACAGGCGCTGTTCAACTACCCCGCAGCCATCGATGAGGAGCACCTGGTGGTGATCCATGGCCGCGACGCGCTGGTGTTTCGCAATTTGAGCGACGCCGGTACGGCGATCGGACCGGCACCTGCGGAAGATGGCTGGCTTCGCGAGAAACTCTGGCGGCGGTTGCGTGCGCTTTTCGGTGGTTCGATTGCGCTGTTGCCCAGGGATGAGGCGATGCAACTCATCGAAGACGTCAATCGGCTGCTGCAGAAGGAGATCCATCGACCAATCGATGAGCGGGGCATGCCGGGTGGATTGCTGCGGCTACCGTCGACGCTCACCCCGATTATCGTTGCCGACCTGCATGCCCGGATCGACAACCTGCTGACGGTTTTGAGCCAGAACGCTTTTCTCGACGCGCTGGAGCAGGGTACGGCGGCGCTGGTGATTATTGGCGATGCCGTGCATTCCGAAATGGATGGGCAGTTGCGGGAGATGGAGAGTTCGATGCTGATGATGGATCTCATTTTCCGGCTCAAACTGCGCTTTCCGGAGCAGGTGTTCTATCTTCGCGGCAACCACGATTCGTTTTCCGAGGACATGTCCAAGGACGGAATTCCGCAGGGACTGCTGTGGGCCAGGGAACTCGGCGAGCGACGCGGTACGGCCTACCTGAAAGCCATGCAAGAGTTCTACCAGCTGTTGCCTTACGTGGTGGCTTCCGAGAATTTCGTGGCCTGCCATGCGGCGGCGCCGATAAGCAAGATCAGCATCGAGATGCTGGTGCAAATCCACCGTCACCCGAAGCTGGTCATGGAGTTGATCAGCAACCGCCTGCAGCGGCCGAACCGGCCACAGGGCTATCACCGGCGCGATGTCAAACGCTTTCGCCAATGCCTGCAAGTGAAACCGGAAACGCCCTTGATCGTTGGCCACACGCCGATCGACCGGGAGAACACCCTGTGGCTCGACGTCGATGGCATCGCCAATCATCATGTGCTGTTCAGCGCCAATCCCGAGCAGGTCGGCGTTTTCACCCGTGTTGGCGGTACCATGATCCCCCTGGTCTACCCGGTAGACGCGTTGACGCCGATCATCAACGCTCTCGATCAGGCGCCGGGCTGAGCCGCGAAGACTCTCCGCGGCAGCAACAGCATCCGGAGCTGAATATGATCATGATCGGGGTGCCTGGAAAAGTCATGACCGTTAGGCACTGCGCAGAAATGACTTGAAATGTTTCACTCCCGTTCAGGCTGCAGTTCAATGGCGTAGCGGGCGCCTTCCTCGTTCCAGAACATCTCGTCAGCCTGCCGGATCCGTTTCGCCGCGTTGAGCATGTGTATCCGCCCTGCCCGCCGCGCCGCTGCCGCGTCCCTGCTCTCAATCGCAGACAGAATGGCTTCATGCTCGGTACGTACCTGTTGCGCGAAGTTGGCGCGCCGGGCCTCGTTGGCACGGGTGATGCGGGTAACCTTGCGCAATAGCTGGTCGAGAAAGCCCAGTACTGCGACGTAATGACGATTACCGGTCGCCGCGGCAATCTGCTGGTGGAAACTCACGTCTTCCTCGACACCATCGCGACCGTCAGCGACCGCTGCACTGAGTGCGGCCAGCGTCATGCGCAGTCCTTGTACCTGTTCCGGAGTGGCGCGTTCGGCCGCGAGCCCGGCCGCCTCGGTTTCGATGGCCCGCCGCAGATCGAGCATTTCGATCACTGCACGAACCGAATCCACACCATGCGTATTCACCCGTACTGAGGCAAAACCGGTCTGGCTGAGCACGAACACCCCGCTGCCCTGGCGCGATTCGAGCAAACCATCGGATTTCAGCCGCGATACTGCCTCGCGCACGACGGTGCGGCTGACACCAAGCTGCTGCGCCATCTTGCCCTCCGCTGGCAGCTTCGTGCCGACCGCAAAATCGCCGCGGTCGACCTTCTCGCGTAGCAACTGCGCTACCCGTTCGGTGAGATTGAGCGAAGTGTCCAGCGTCTGTAGAACCTCGTCAGCAAGCATGCGGTAGCGCCTCAAGTCAATGGGAAAGTTATCCTGTCGGTAACATCCGGATTGGCAGTGCCGATTCAAATCTCCCCGAGCGATTGCGGATTATCCTCCATATAGCTGCGGATGATGCTTGCAAAGTCAGAATCGGGGGAAAGACCGAGGGCCAGCGCGCGGGCAGAAGTCATTCCTGCCGGCCAACTCCCGACGATGCGCTGGATGTTGGCGTCGGCTTGGTGGTGGATGCGGTTTGCCACCCGCTCACCGGCGACGCTGCGCAGTGCCTCGATCATGACACCGACACTGACTGTCAGCGCCGGCAGGTTCATCGCGATACGAGTTCCCCACTGTTCGCTACTGGCGTTCATCGCGGTCAGCAAACCGCGCACGGCAGCGCGTGGCGACAGCAGAGAGACCTGCATTTCCACGGGCACCGGGCATACCGCCGCGTGTCCGGCGAGCGGTTCGCGAACGATGCCGCTGAGAAAACTGGATGCCGCCGCATTGGGCTTGCCTGGTCGCACCGAAATCGTCGGCAGGCGCAGGCTGCGGCCATCAATGAAACCCTTGCGGCTATAGTCGGCGATCAACTGTTCGCACATGAACTTCTGAATGCCGTAGGAGTTTTGCGGTTGCGGCAGAGTGAAATCGTCCACGACCGTGGGTAACTCGCCGCCGAACACGGCCACCGAACTGGCGAACACCAGGCGTGGGCGGCTGGCGACGTGCCGGCAGGCTTCCAGCAAGGCGCGTGTGCTGTCGAAGTTGACCCGCAGGCCAAGGTCGAAGTCTGCTTCGCACTCGCCGGAAACCGCCGCTGCGAGATGGAAGACGTTGGACGTATGCGGGGCGATCACTGCTCCGCCGGCGGCGAGCAGTGTCGCCAGATCGCCGCTCACGACCCGAACGCGCGGGTCGGCCAGCAGAATTGGATCGCTCGGGGTAAACAGGTCGAGCAGCGTCAGACTGGTCAACGGCAGCAGGCGACCCTCTGCATCCGGCAAGGTCTCCTGCGCGAGCAGCGCCCGCGCCAGACGGACACCCAGAAAACCGGCAGCGCCGGTGATGATGACGTTCATGTGGTGGCTCCTTATCATTCATGCGAGAGTCGCGTCAGCGACTCGCCAATATCAGTGCCGTTCGCGCCAGGCACGCAGCCAGCCCAGACCGGCCGAAGTGCCAGCGCGCGGCCGGTACTCGCAGCCGACCCAGCCTTGGTAGCCACTGGCGTCGAGCATTTCGAACAG
>DPSD01000341.1 GCA_003538495.1 Accumulibacter sp. | reverse complement strand
GGTGTTTTTGCGTCTTGCGGCTCCTGACGGGAAGCAGGCCGGGTGCGGGCAGAGCGAGCGGCGAGCGGGGTTGCTCAGGAAAGAGCGGTGCTCGCGGGCGGCGAGTTGTGGACTTGCCCCGGTGGTGTGTGCTGCGTTGCACGAGGCCACTACGCGGAGGAGATGTGGCCGAAGCCGAAGATCTGGTCGGAAAGGCATCATCTGGTCTTTATTGCCAGGGCTTGTTCTCATTGATCATGATGATATCCCATACGCAAAAAAATCTTGACTCAGGGGGCCAGTTTACCGGCTGTGACCGCCTGAGGCGTTCGCGTTGCAGTTCGAGTTTTTCGAGCGTGGCGACGAAGTCCTCGAGGCGCTTCCTTTCCTGTTATGCCGCGATATCGGCGTTGCCACCGAGTAGACCCGTCAAGCGCCTGGCCATCCCATCAAGCTGTCGTTCGTCGTAAAGACGAGAGCGCACGCTCTCGGGCATCCAGCGATCATGCACAAAGACCAGGCTGCCGTCGCCTGCTCGGAGCCCCCCTCCCGACAACGGCCCCGACTGTCCGGCCCGATGGGCTCTCGCCGTGGCCTCGCCGACGCGATGGATCTTTGCTGCAAACGGCAGCGGCGGTGCCGCGGGGCGCCCACCGCCGCCCGCTGCGACCTATTCGGGGAGGCCGTTGAGGAGGAACATGGCCTGCAGGGCATCGTTCGGCTTGCCGAGTTGCCCGAACCAGCGGCCGAGAATCGGGCTGATCTCTCCGGAACGGTAGAGCCTGGCCAGGGTGCGGTCCACGGCGAGACGGAAGTCGGCGTCCCGACGCATCGCCAGGCCGTAGGGTTCGTAGCTGAACTGCAGTGTGGCAAGCGCAAAGGCCTGTCCCTGCCCGCGCACCAGGGCCGTCGTGATCAGCACCGTGCGATCTGCCGCATAGGCAGTGGCCGTCTTGTCCTTCAAGGCCTGCATGGCCGCATCATGGTCTGCCACCTTGAGCAGGTGAACATCGAGCTTGCCTGCCTTGATCAGGTCCTCGAGCGTCTTCTCGGTCGTCGTTCCGGCCACCACCGCTACCCGTTGGCCCTTGGTGGCTTCGAGGGAGGAAGGCGCCTCGCCGTCGCGAAACAACAGGCCAGCACCGTCGATGAAGGTCATCAGACTGAAGTCGAAGTCGGCCCGACGTGACAGCGTTTGAGTCGTATTGCCGCACTCCAGGTCGATCGCCCCGCTCTTCAGCGCTTCGAAGCGACTCTGCGCAGTCACCGGCACCCAGCGCACGTCGAGCTTCGGCAGTTCAAGTTGTTTGCCAAGATCCTCGGCGACGATCCGGCACAGGTCTACGCTATAGCCGCGCGGCTGCTTGTCGTCGCCGACGAACGAGAAAGGCATCGAATTCTCGCGGTAGCCGAGCTTCAGGGTCCCGGACTGCTTGATCCGGGCCAGTGCCGATTCAGATGCCATGGCCGGCATTGCGATGGCAAGGCTTGCGGCAAGCCCGCCGAGGAGAAGAGTTCGTTTGATCATTGGATTCCTGTCGAGTGGAGAGGGAGAGGTGGTCCGCAGCAAAGGAGATCATGCGGGCTCCGCAAGTATGCACAGCAACAACGGGTTTTTCCACCATAAGGACTGCCTTTTCCCGGCCAGCCAGCGCCACAGCGCTTGCCACGCTCGCTAGTGGATTGCTGCCCCCGGCAAAGGCTTGGCGCCCACCCGGTAGCTTCGTGACGTGGCCCGCAGGATGCGGAGAGTTCCCCAGCCGCCGCTGCGCGCGCCTCGACGATCGGCGGTCGATCAGGGGTTGAAGATCAGAAACTGCCGAACCAGCCCCGGAGGGAACTGACACTCGAACACGCCATCAGTCCAGGCGATTCTCGATGATGAGAAACCATGGCCTTTGGCCCGCATATTGCAAGTAGCCATCCGGGGACAGGGTCAAAATGGTTTTTGAAACGGAATTGCGAACATTGCCGCCAATGGCTTGCAAGGTTCGCCCGTCGGTTTGCACAACGATATCGCAATGCAGCCTCGAGTTGAGTGAGTCCGGTAGAGTTTCCACCAGTTCTTGAGGCTCGACCTTGCTTCGGGTGGCACAGATCAAATCCCCGGGTTGGGGTTTGTATTGCTGGATGGTGTGCGGCATAAAGACGGCGAATGGATCGTGGGCGTTGGCAAGAAGACGGTTGAGATACAAGCGGTGGGCGCTGCTTGGAGGGAACAGGTCTTTTGGCACACCCGCCGTCTGCATGATCCAGCTGATGAAGGCAGCGGACCACGGTTCTCTGCAGTCGTAACCGGACAGCCGGTACTTGCCGACTGCGCGCCAATACTGGTTGATCCGATCACTGTGGTCGTGATCGTCATCCTCCCAGATTCCCACACGCGGAATGCTCTCGTCGTCGCCATCGATCACGACCGTCTGCTGACCGAAGTAGACCCATTCAGCGTTTGCGGCTGCAATGATCTTGTACCTCCAGTAACCCAGCTGCGGTGATTCCGGTGATTCCGGCGATTCCGGCGATTCCGGACTGTCGGCCTGGGGTGCGGTCTCCTGTGCTGTCGGTTGTTCGTCTGGGGCTTGCGCAGGCATCTTCGGTGGCGACCCACAAGCGGCCAAGGCAAAGATCAACACGATCCGCAGATGTCTGATCATCACCATGTAAGCTTACACACGGGAAGGCGGGTCATAGTTGAGTCAGCATGGCGTAGCGTCGCCGATGAATCGCCAGCGGATCCAGAAGTCCTCCTTCGGGCCCGCGTCTGTGAGCCAGGAGACAGATGCAACTCGCGTCGTCGGGGCGAAAAAACATCGCCGGGCCCGTAAAGCCCGTATGCATCCACCACGATTGACTGATTCCGGTGGGGGGCACATTGGGCAAGTGCGGCGGCATGTCCGTCCCGCTGAACTCGATGACTCGACAAATGCCGTTCAGTGGCAAACGTTCCAGCAGTTCGCCGAACTGGCCAGGGCCGTTCAATACGCGCCAAAGCCCAAGTCCCCAAACGGTGCCGTCGACGGATCGTGCATGCGCGAGCGCCATGTTCGGTGCATGAGTCGTCCGCCATGCCATGAGCCACGGCAACAGAAGTTGGGCATTCGCAGCGAAGCCGGCGTGGCCGATCATCCCGGCTCGCGCATTCGCATCGTGCGGCAGGTTCGCCATGCCTTCCGGAAAGGCAATGTTGTTGGCGGCAAGGAGCCAGGCCTCCTGGTCCGGCCCGGGCGGAAGTGCGATTGGCGCTTCACTCCACGGAGCTGGCACGAGACCAGTCATCTGTTGCCCAAGTTTCGCCCAGGAGCCGCCACTGACCGCTTCGACGGCCTCAGCCAGCACACGGAACCCAAGGTCCGAATAGCAGGCCGGAAATTCGCCGAATTCTGCGACTGGCTTTACCAGCAGAGGGTGTCCATTCCAGGGAAAGGGGGCGGCGAGTTGCTGAGCCAGCGGAACGCCATTATACGGAAGCCATGGCGGCAAACCCGCCGTGTGCGAGAGCAGTTGGCGCGCCGTCAAAGGCCACGTCCGGTTGCGAAAATCCGACAGGACGGGAAGAGTGCGCAGGTCACGATCAAGGTCCAGGTGTTTCAGAGCCAGCGGCGTCGTAACAAGCGGCTTGGTCAGTGAGGCGAGATCGAACCACATGAATCATTGCCCCCGGCTTGTGCAAGTGCATTCGGCCACGAGCAGCTCTGGACGGTATTCGAAATGAATGGTGTCAAAGTGGAACCATTTTCCGCCCCAGATAAAGCCGTTGGCCTCAAAAATCATCACCACGTCCTGCAAGCCTCGATCCTCCAGAACACGTTCCGGCGGATCTTCCCCCAGCCAGC
>DPSD01000478.1 GCA_003538495.1 Accumulibacter sp. | reverse complement strand
TCGTCGAGCTTGATGTTGATCCGGCTCAGCCAGTCCTGATACGGCTTGAGGCGCGACAGCGTGTCCTTGAGCTCGCGATCTTCGATGATCCGCCCCTGGTCGAGGTCGATCAGGAACATCTTGCCCGGCTGCAGACGCCATTTCTTGACGATCCGCTCTTCGGGAATCGGCAGCACGCCCGCTTCCGAAGCCATCACCACCAGATCGTCGTCGGTCACCAGATAGCGCGCCGGGCGCAGGCCGTTGCGGTCGAGCGTTGCGCCGATCTGCCGCCCATCGGTGAACGCCACGGCAGCCGGACCGTCCCACGGCTCGATCATCGCCGCGTGGTACTTGTAGAAAGCGCTGCGCTTGGGATCCATCAGGGTGTGCGACTCCCAGGCTTCGGGAATCATCATCATCATCGCGTGCGCCAGCGAATAGCCGCCCATCACCAGCAACTCGAGCGAGTTGTCAAATGCGGCCGAATCGGATTGCCCGGGATAGATCAGCGGCCAGATTTTTTCCAGATCGGCGCCGAGCATCGGCGACGAGGTGCCTTTCTCGCGCGCGCGCATCCAGTTGTAGTTGCCGCGTACGGTGTTGATCTCGCCGTTGTGCGCGATCATCCGGTACGGGTGGGCAAGCTGCCAGGTCGGGAAGGTATTGGTCGAGAAACGCTGGTGGACCAGCGCCATGGCCGAAATGCAGCGCGGATCCTGGAGGTCGGTGTAGTAGTCACCGACCTGCGTAGCCAGCAGCAGACCCTTGTACACCACCGTCCGCGCCGACATCGACGGCTGGTAGAACTCCTTGCTGTGCTTCAGCCCGAGCGCCAGAATGGCGTTGGCCGCACTGCGGCGAATCGCGTAGAGCTTGCGTTCGAGAGCGTCGGTGACCATGATGTCCGCGCCGCGACCGATGAAGATCTGGCGAATCACCGGCTCTCTGGCGCGCACCACCGGCGACATCGGCAAGGCGTGATCGACCGGCACATCGCGCCAGCCGAGAACTACCTGCCCTTCCCGGCGCACCGCGCGCTCGATCTCTTCCTGGCAGGCCAGGCGCGACGCCGACTCCTTCGGCAGGAAGACCATGCCGACGCCATAATCGCCGGCGGGCGGCAGTTGCACGCCCTGCTTGGCCATCTCGGCACGGAAGTAGTCGTCGGGAATCTGGATCAGGATCCCGGCGCCGTCGCCCATCAGCGGGTCGGCGCCGACTGCGCCGCGGTGATCCAGGTTCTTCAGGATCAGCAGGCCCTGCTCGATGATCGAGTGACTCTTCTTGCCCCGAATGTGGGCGACAAAACCGACGCCACAGGCGTCGTGCTCGTTGGCTGGGTCATAAAGCCCCTGCGCTTCAGGTATGGCCGAATCGATCACTCGCGAATCCTCACAAAACTAACATGCATGGCACCCGGACGACCGCCACCGGAAACGTCGCGGCATCCGGCTCGAAACCGGTCGACGGGCCACTCTGGGGGGCCTGCGACTATACCCCGAAACCCCTGGCTATTCAAGATGCTGCATTGCACCAAGGGAGTGCGCCAAGGCGCCACCGAGCACTGAAAGGGAGCGTCCCATGCTCGTCCGCGGCCCCCTCTCGCCCGCGCTCCCCGGGCAAGACAGTTGGCAAGCAAAACGCGTGCCGTCTCGCTCGCGGCTTGGCGGGGCCGGTGCGCGCCGTGTTCTGCCACTCGAACGCCAGCAACGCGCTGCGCGCGCTGAAGTCCGCTTTGCGCTTGTGGTAAGCTGCGGGCGCAAGGCCCTTGGCGGCGAAACTTACCGGCAAGGCCGAAACCAGGGGGGTCGATCTGCGCAGGACAGCAACGAGGAATTCCAGTGCGGAATTCCTCGACCGTTTTCGGGATCGAGACTGGCGTTGGGTGTAGTTTTGGGAGGCGGGTTCCGCGGCTTGCGGACCGGTTTTTTGAATATTGGTACGAACGATACAAGTAATGGAGGACTGAATGCCGCTAACAATCGGAGTTCCAAAAGAGACTGCTGACGGGGAAAAGCGCGTCGCCACCGTACCGGAGGTCGTCGAGAAGCTGAAGAAGCTCGGGTTTGCGGTTCTCGTCGAATCCGGCGCGGGTGACGCTGCCACCACGTCCGACGACACCTACCGCGCGGCCGGCGCCGAAATTGCCGAAGGAGCGGCCGCCCTGTGGTCGGCTTCGGACATCATCTTCAAGGTCCGCGGCCCGTCGGAACACGAGGTCGGCCTGCTGCGCGAGGGCGCCACCCTGATCAGTTTCATCTGGCCGGCGCAGAACCCCGAACTGCTGCAGCAACTGGCCGACCGCAAGGTCACCGTGCTGGCCATCGACGCGCTGCCGCGCACGCTGAGCCGCGCCCAGAAGATGGACGCGCTGACCTCGCAGGCTGGCGTCGCCGGCTACCGCGCCGTGATCGAGGCCGCCAACGCCTTCGGCCGCTTCTTTAACGGACAGATCACTGCTGCCGGCAAGGTGCAGCCGGCCAAGGTCTTCATCGCCGGTGCCGGCGTCGCCGGTTTGGCCGCGATTGGTACTGCCGCCAGCCTCGGCGCCATTGTCCGCGCCAATGACACCCGTGCCGAAGTGGCCGATCAGGTCGCGTCGCTGGGCGGCGAATTCGTCAAGGTCGATTACGAGGAAGAGGGCTCCGGCGGGGGCGGATATGCCAAAGTGATGAGCGAAGGCTTCCAGCAGGCCCAGCGCGCGATGTACGCCAAGCAGGCCCGTGAGGCGGACATCATCATCACCACCGCGCTGATCCCCGGCAAACCCGCGCCGAAGCTGATCACCGCCGAGATGGTGCAGTCGATGAAAGCCGGCAGCGTCATCGTCGACATGGCGGCCGAGCAGGGCGGCAACTGCGAGCTTACCGAACCGGGGCGGGTCGTCGTCAAGCACGGCGTCACCATCATCGGCTACACCGACCTGGTCAGTCGCCTGGCGAAGCAGTCGTCGACGCTGTACGCGACCAATCTGTTTCGCCTGACCGAAGATCTGTGCAAGACCAAGGATGGCAGCATCGACGTCAATATGGATGACGAAGCCATCCGCGGCCTGACCGTCGTCAAGGACGGCACGATCACCTGGCCGCCACCGGCGCCCAAGCTGTCCGCCGCGCCGGCCAAGCCAGCAGCCGCCAAGGCTGCCCCTGCGGCAGCCAAGTCGCATGGGCACGGAGCGGCCAGCGCGCCGTCGCCCGCCAAGAAAGCGGCCGTCGTCTTTGGCGTCGCCGCACTGTTCTTCTGGTTCATCGGTGCCGGCGCGCCAGCGGCCTTCCTCAACCACTTCACGGTCTTCGTGCTGGCCTGCTTCGTCGGCTACATGGTGGTCTGGAACGTCA
>DPSD01000312.1:6566-7062 GCA_003538495.1 Accumulibacter sp. | reverse complement strand
GGCAGCAGGAACGACAGGAACATGGCTCAGGCCAACCGTCTGAACAGGAAAAGCAATATCTGCCCGTCATCATCGTCGCGAATTCCCATTGCGTCGGCTGCAAGCGGGGTAACGATTCGGCCCGCTTCGAACTGGTACAGGTTCTGGCTGAACGATGAGATCAGTTGAAGCTTGTTCTCCGCTTCTGCCAGCGTGAGCAAATCGGTTCGTGAGTAGTGACGGTAGTGAAACGGATTGGGATTCAGCTCCAGTGACCATCGTTCTGAATTGGGCGTCGAAAGGATCAGCAGACCGCCCGGCTTCAGGGCTTCGACCATGATGTCGAGAAATGCGTCGGCGGTCTCGACATGTTCGATCGACTCGAGGCAGACGATGAAATCAAACGACCCGACCGGAAGCGAAAACGGAAAGATCTTGGCGGAAAATAAAGTCCGGGTACTCGCGTAGTTGGCGTTCGCTACGCCGATGGCGTCGTTCGAGGCATCGATTCCCAATA
>DPSD01000312.1:0-6287 GCA_003538495.1 Accumulibacter sp. | reverse complement strand
GGTCTGCGGAGTGTTCTTCGATCAGTCGCGCAGCCAGTTGATAGCGGGCAACGTGATCGAACCGCACCTCGGCAAGGGTTCGCCCGATCTGCCTTTCACCGCTGCATAAGGCGTAGCGGTCGACGGCTGGCTCTGCTGGCGCTGTTAGCTTTGGGCGCCAAAATAACCGCCTGATGAGGGATTTCACTTGCTAGTCTCCTGAGGGCTGCCGGTCAGTGTCCATCGCGCCCGGTACTGTTGCCCGGCGACCCCGACCCTGTCTGCGCGAACTTCGATGGAGGCGATGTCTTTCTGCCAATCGTAGTGCATGATCATGTCAGCCGAGAGCACGAGCGCCGAAATCCGGTAGATCCCGGCGTTGAGAGAGAAGGAATCGATGTGTGCACAGACATGAATGTCACTGCCAGCATGCAGATTGATGGTCTTCCCCGCGACAAGGTTATTGCATTCGGCAACGACCTCATCGGCGATGCTGACGAATACAAGATCAAGGCAGGTGTTGGTGATTGCGACATCGCTCCATACGCCAAACCGGACGGTGAGTCCTTGCCCCTGCACGATCGATCGCACCGGACAGCCCGCCGCGTCGAGTACCTGTAGCGAGTGGATGCACGCGCTGCCAAGGCCTTGCCGCGTGGGTCTCATTCTATTGTCGAACAACCGATGATAGTGTGCGATGGCTTCGGCGGGGGGGCCCTGGAAGGATGATTTTCCGCAGTCGAGGACCATCGTGCGCGTCGCTAGGCGGCTCACGGCGGGCATTGAGTGTGATACGAAAACGACCGCGCTGCGTTCGGCCAGGCGCCCGATGCAGTTGTAGCACTTGCTCCGGAATCCGGCGTCTCCGACCGCCAGGATCTCGTCAATAAGTAGCACGTCCGGTTCCATTTGCGCGGCGATGGCGAAGCCAAGGCGGACGTGCATGCCTGAACTATAGTGCTTTACCGGCGAGTCGATGAAGTCGCCGATATCGGCAAAATCGACGATTTCATCAAATTTTCTGGTGGTTTCCTGTTTTGAAAAGCCGAGGATAGCGCTATTGACGAAGATATTCTCTCGTCCGGTGAGCATCGGATGGAAGCCCGAGCCCACTTCGATCAGCGCGCCGACTCGGCGCGGTGTCTCAACACGTCCACGATCGGGCGCAATGATGCCGTTGAGGATCTTCAGTAACGTCGATTTTCCAGCGCCGTTCGGGCCTATGAGGCCCAGACATTCACCGCGCTTGAGTTCGAAGCTGATGTCATCCAGCGACCAAAACTCGCTCTCCCTGAGTTCGGCCCGACCTCGCGGCAGCCCGAGGAAATTTCGCGCGAGGTCCTGTGCACCGTAAAGCATGTTGTGTTTGAGTGACTTGCAGAATTTCTTGCTGACCCCGTCTACTCTGATGAGCGGTTCTTCCGACATCAGACTCTCTCAAGGACCCTTGCCTGGGCAACAAAGAACAGGCGCCAAGTGGTTACAAGAAGTAGTGCGGAGAGAATCGCCGTGATCCAGAAGCCTGTATACGTGGGGCTCGCTCCGTAGAGAATCAGGTCTCTTGGAACGTTGATCAGATGGTTGATCGGGTTGAAGGTATTCATTATCGCGACCAGCGAATCCGGACGGATGGGGTAGAGAATCGGGGTCAGCACCAATAGTCCCGCCAGAACTGCATTGATCGCGTTGAGCACATCCCTGAAGATTCCGCCGACGATCGCGACGATGAAGCCAAGGCCGAACATCAGCAGGCAAATGGGTACAACGCACAACAGGCCCAGGCCAATGCCACGCCAGTCCGGTGTGATCCCGTACCAAGCGAATACGCCGGCGGTCAGCACTGCCCGGATCAGGAACTCGACAATCCCTTGCGCACCGGCCGAGAACACCAGGGCGGACTTGGGGAAATTGATCTTGGTCAGCATGCTCCCGGCGTTGATCAGCGAGATCGAACAGGCCGTCAGTCCGGTCGAGAACAAGGACCAG
The DNA here is from genome assembly GCA_003538495.1 of Accumulibacter sp. Next base: position 4,322 of record DPSD01000312.1, on the reverse strand, counting down.
TAGGTCAATCCGGTTAATGCGTAAGCCGGATACGGGACGCCGACGTCGCCAATGGTCAAGACTCCGGATCGATTCATGGCCACGAATACAGCAACCGTGGCAAACGGGAGCAGGACGGCCCAAGCGATGCCGAGAACCGATTGACGATAGCGCCCACGAAAATCGCGGAGAAACAATCGCCAGATCAGTTCCCGAGCGCCGATGGCCTCGCTGACCATCGCGCGTACTTTGAGGCAAGAGCCTTGCTGCCCCGCAATGAACTGTCCTTCCGGTGTGTAAATGATCTTCTCTATGGCCATCGTTAGCTGTCCACTTCTGACTACGCCGGAGGACCACCCGGTCGCTTGGGTGGGAAGAGCGTCTTGCCGATAGCCGGCCAGAACCTCTTCCGCGACGTCGCGACGATGCAGGAAGGGTGGCTGCGCCTGGATTCTACTACCTTCAGCGGCCACTCCGATGCCGCGTGGGGGCGATTTCATGTCACCGAACTCGCGGTACCCGAGTACCAGTCGAGCGTCTTTTCGAGCGATCTATCAAGGCTGGTGAACACATTCAGGCCGGTCAGCGTGCGCACCCGATCAATACACGGTACGTAGCGTTCGGGAGGCGCGTGTCCAGGTGCCTCGAGGATTCGGATTTCGGTGTGTCCGGTCAGAGCGCTGACCCGTTGCGCCAGTTCGAAGATGCTTATGGGCTCGTCTGAACCGACGTTATAGGCCGTCCGGCCGGGTGCGCCGATCAACATGGTCAAGAGCCAGACGATCAGGTCGCCCACATAGAGATAGCTGCGTATCCCCGTGCCGTCTCCGTGGATGGTGATTGGTTCACCGGCAAGCGCATCGCGGATGAAATTGCCGGCGGCAAAGCGGCCATCAAGCGGCAGATGCGGGCCCACGAAGGCGAAGCAACGCGCAATGACGATATCAATGTCGTCGTTGACCGCGCAGAACTGTTCGACCAGTCGTTTGCCGTTCCCGTAAGCCGATTCCCGTTTCGTCGGATCGGGGGCGCCGGCATAGGTCTCCGGAATCGTCGCGAGTTGCGGGGGTTGCGGGCCGTAGACGGCACCCGAACTGGTCACCAGCGCCCGTCGGATTCCTGTTTTCCTCGCCACGTCAATGACGTGTCGGATGCCTTCGAGCTTGGCGCTCAGCATCAGCCTCGAATCCGTTTGCCCCGTCCTTGCACAGGTCGCCGTTGCGAGGTGAAGCAGAAAGTCGTGATTCATGCTCGGGCAAGGGAAATCCGCCGCCGACCCGGCGATCCAAGTGAACGCCGGGTCTTGTCCGAGGTGTACGAAACGTGCGCGGTAGGCAGCCGGATCGCGGCTGACGATGCTTGCTGTCAATCCGAGGCCGAGTGCGGCATTGGCTGCGGCGATGGATTCAAGAAGCCATGTTCCGAAGAAGCCGGTTCCACCGGTGATCAGGAAACGACGGCCGCGCAGCCGCGCCCAGATTGGCTCGCAAAGCTCCAGAATTCGCTCCAGATCCGTTGTCGGGACGGCTGCAACTGGCTTTTGATCGGGTCGCATGCGATGCGGCTTCAGCCCCTATACCTGCGCGGAACGAGGGCTTCCGGCCGTGGTCTGCGGGCTCACGGTCCCATTCCCAGGAATTCACTGAGCCTGTCGGCGACAAAATCGAGCATCTCTTCAGTCAGCCTCGGCCAGAGTCCGATCCAGAATGTGTCGTTCATCACCCGATCAGTATTGCTCAGCGCGCCGGCAACGCGGAAATTGCGCCCGCGCATATAGGGCTGGCGCGTCACGTTGCCGGCGAAGAGCAGGCGCGTGCCGATGCGCTGTTCGTCAAGGTATCTGAGCAGGTCGACGCGGTCGCAGCCGGCTGTTGGCTTGAGCGTCAGTGGAAAACCGAACCACGAGGGGTCGCTGCCCGGCGTTGCCTGCGGCAGAAGCAGGAACTCGGCCAAGGGCGCGAGGCGTTGGGTGAGGTACGCGAAGTTTCGCTTGCGGGTGGCGATGAAGTCCGGCAGCCGATCCATCTGCGCTAGCGCGCAGGCGGCCTGGATGTCGGTGATCTTGAGGTTGTAGCCGAGCTGCGAGTAGGTGTACTTGTGGTCGTAGCCGAAGGGCAGCTCGCCGTGCTGCTGTTCGAAGCGCTTGCCGCAGGTATTGTCGCAACCGGTCGCGCAATAGCAGTCGCGACCCCAGTCGCGCAGTGATTCAAGGATCCTCTTCATCTGCGCGTCGCGTGTGAAGACAGCGCCGCCTTCGCCCATGGTGATGTGGTGCGCGGGGTAGAAACTCAGTGTGCCGATGTCGCCGAAACTGCCGACTCCGCGCCCCTTGTACGTCGAGCCCAGGGCGTCGCAGCAGTCTTCGATCAGCCACAGATCATACTTTTTGGCGATGCGGCAGACTTCATCCAGGTCGAAGGGATTGCCGAGTGTGTGCGCGAGCATGATCGCTCGCGTCCGGCTCGAAATGGCGGCTTCAATCTGGGCTGCGTCGATGTTGTAGGTCGGCAGAGCGATATCGACGAAAACGGGCACGCAGCCGTTCTGGAGGATGGGATTGATGGTCGTCGGAAAGCCGGCGGCGACGGTGATCACTTCGTCGCCCGCTTTGATGGCGCGCTCGCCCAGGCTCGGCGAAGTCAGCGCGCTGAACGCCAGCAGGTTGGCCGAGGAGCCGGAGTTGGTGGTCAGTACGTGCTCGACGTCGAGGAAACGGCCAAGCCGCTGCTCGAATTCACTGTTGAAGCGACCGCTGGTCAGCCAGCCGTCGAGGACCGCGTCGACCATCTGGCGCATCTCGCCGGCACCGATGACCTTGCCCGCCGCCGGGATTGCGGTCACGCCGGGCCGGAACGAAGCGGTGGACGCCAGTTGGTGGCCATGGCGCTCGACGAGGTCGAGGATCTCTTGTCTCGGTTGATCAGCAGTCACTTGGCGATCGGGCTCCCTGCTGTGCGGCAATAGTCGCTGATCTGTTGCCGGCAAATGGCGGTCATATTCTCGCCGCTGGAATGTGCACGGTACCAGCCAACGGTCATTCTCAGGGCGGTTTCGAGTGGCCAGCACGGACGCCAGAGCAGCGCCGAGTTTGCCTTCGACGTATCGAGTCGAAGGCAATGCGCTTCGTGCGGATGCCAGCTGTGGTCGTTTTGCCACGTCGCACCGTCACCCCAGATGGCGACCAACACGTCGAGCAGCCGTCCAACGCTGTGCGTCCCGCCATCGCCGGGGCCGAAGTTCCACGCGCCGGCGAAGGCGCTTCCCTGTTGGTGCAAGCGCTCGGCCAGGATCAGATAGCCGGCGAGCGGCTCTAGTACATGCTGCCACGGGCGTATTGCCCCGGGATGCCGTACCTGAAGAGGGCTCCTGCCGAGAAAGGCGCTCATCGCATTTGGAATCAAGCGGTTCTCAGACCAGTCGCCGCCGCCTATGGCGTTGCCTGCCCGCGCAGTGGCAATTGCGGTGCCGTGTCTGGCGTGGTCGGCGGGTGCGAAGAACGAGGAACGATACGCGGCGGTGACCAGGTCTGCGCAGCCCTTGCTGCTGCTGTAGGGGTCGGCGCCGCCGAGCGGGTCGCTTTCACGGTAGGCATGTCCCGATTCGCGGTTCTCGTAGCACTTGTCGCTGGTCACGACGACGACGGCGCGTACCCCCTTGCTTTGGCGAACAGCGTCAAGAAGATTGACGGTACCCATGACGTTGGTCGCGTAGGTTTCCGCGGGGTGAGCATACGAAGGCAGAATTTCTGCTTGCGCGGCGAGATGAAATACTACTTCCGGGTGGTGGGTGGTGAAAGCTGCGCGCAGCAGGTCAGGGTCCCTGATGTCAGCGAGGACTGATACCATTTGCCGCTCGACGTCGGCGACTTCGTAGAGGTTCGGTTGGGTGCGCGGCGGAAGAGCGTAACCGACGACTTTGGCACCGATTGTCTGCAGCCACAGAGCGAGCCAGCTACCCTTGAAGCCGGTATGACCGGTCACCAAGACATTCCTGTCTTTCCAGAACGAGGGCTCGATCACCAGCTTTTCCACGGGGCTGCACCCGATGCCCAGAGTTGTTCGAGATGGTTCTTGTCGCGGAGAGTGTCCATTCCCTGCCAGAATCCGTCATGACGCCAGGCGGCAAGCTGGCCACTCTGCGAGAGCTGCTCGATCGGGCCGGCTTCCCACATGCACGAATCGCCGTCGATCAATTCGAGTACGCAGGGGTTGAGAACGAAGAAGCCGCCATTGATCCGTCCGCCGTCGCCACCCGGCTTCTCACAAAATGCCGCGACACGGTCCCCGACGAGATCGAGGGCACCAAAACGACCGGGGGGGCTGACGGCGGTGGCCGCGGCGCTG
>DPSD01000352.1 GCA_003538495.1 Accumulibacter sp. | reverse complement strand
CGAGGGGGAGGGGAGATTCGTGAGTCGCGGACGCGACTTTCACATTAATGAGTGCGCGTGTCGACACGGAACGGCGTCCGGCGCACCGGTGGGCGACAGCCGCAGTGGCTGCTTTCCCGTCGGCATCGCGCGTGATGCCTTGACTTTTTTCTGATGCTGGACTTAAGTACAGATGCCGAAAACTCCTAAGACGATGAGGCACGCCATGGACCCGTTCGCTGCGCTTTCCGGCAGGTTCGTCATTAATGCCGTCCATTCCCAGGCGGCGACTCCGCCGCCTGGGAAGCACCTGAACCGGATCAGCAAGCGCATGCGTGCCCGGCGGCATCGCCCGCTGTCGCTGCCATTCTTCCTTGGCTGTCCTGAAATTCTCTACCCCGCGAGCACGCCGAGGACAAGCGGGGCTTGCTCGGCCGTGTCGCTTGCAGAAAAGACTCTGAAAATTAAGGAGGACTGATATGCCAGCGAAGCCGATTGCCACTTCTCTCAAGTTCGGCCATCTGCAGATGGCCGCGGAAGCCTTCCTGATTGACCGGGATACCGGTAAGAAGCTGTTCCGGGACGCGGATCTGAAAGGCGCACTGGAACCTGGCAACACCCACTCCGCAGCAGGAAAGCTCCCCGCTGCGGCCAACCGTCATGATTGGATCGCCGCATGAACCCGCGCGCGCTCCTCGCGCTCGTGGTCTGCCTGACGGGCTGTTTCTCGCCAAATGCTGCGCAGGAAGCCGACATTGCCGCCCGCCGCAGTCGTTTGCAAACGGCCGAGGCAATGTTTCAGGAACGCTGCAAGAAAGCGGGCGTCACCATTCATCGCACGGTAGAGAACGTCGAGGGCGTGCTGCTGATGAAGTTGCGGCCGAGAAAGGATAACTATGACGATCAGTTTGCACTTGACGATCCTTACGGACGCGATTTGGGTGGAGAGGCCTATATCCAAACATTTCTTCGTGGCAGCTACCAGGCGAACACGCGCGGCACCCCCGCTCCCGGTTCGCCGCCGCGTCTGGGCTACCTCTACGTCGAAGCGGTCGATTTCAAAGATGGGAAGCGGTATCGGTATACCGGGTCTGTGAAGGCAGTCGGGCGCAAGGATGTCACGGCGGAGAATGTGCGTCGCGCGCTTGCAGTAGACCCTGCTTACGACCTCAATATTTACGCTTACGTCCTTGATAAAGTTCCCGCCCCCGACCCCGCACCTCGCTACGGCGTCACCTACGACGATATCTCGACGCGCGAAGAACGCGAGTACTGGATCGCCGGCAGTTCGTTGCGCGTCATCGACCTCAATACCCACGAAGTGATGGCCGAGCGTATCGGCTACATGATGGATCGCGGCCAAGGCTCCGATGCTGGTGGCAGGTTGCCCTGGCTGCTGGCGGCAGATCACGCTTGCCCAGCCTTTGCACCTCGACATGGGGCAACCTCCCAAATGTTCAAAGCCCTGGATTTCACTGAATCCGTTCTCAAACCCAAATTGGAGAAATGAGCATGGCCACTCCGATGATTACCGACTTCCTCAAGTACGCGACTCTCCAGATGGCGGCTGAAGCGTTTATTCGCGACGAAGAAACCAAGGGACTAAACGACTCCGGAGAACCCTTGCTTCGCGTACTCAAGGATGGCAACAAGCACACCTCCCGCTTCCCCGAATCCGAAGCCAGGAAATTCGCCGATCCCGTTGACGGCTGGACGGTTCTCGACCAACGCGCCAACACCCCCACTGGCTTCTCCGGCACGCTGTTCAAGAACAACAAAACCAATGAGCTCGTCCTGAGCTTCCGCTCAACCGAATTCATTGACGACGCGGTGCGCGACAACGAGGCGACCAACGTCAAGGAGATCAAGGATACCGGTTGGGCGTGGGGGCAGATCGCCGATATGGAAACCTGGTACGACGAACTGCGCCGCGATCCGGGCAAACTCCAGGGCCAAACGTTCTCGGTCACCGGTTACAGCCTCGGCGGGCATCTGGCCACCGCCTTTCACCTCCTGCACCCGGACGACGTCAAGGAAGTCGTCACCTTCAATGGCGCCGGTGTCGGCAAGGTGAAGAGCGGGGGGCTCGCCGACGGGCTGCGGGCTGCGCTCGATACCTTCAACGGCTTGCGCAGCGACCCCGAACGGATGGCCTTCGCCCTCTCTTCCGGGTCGCCGGCGATCGCCACGTTCTATCGCGAGGTGCGCAGCCATCTCGCCGACGGCAGTTGGACGGTGGCGCAGGCGTCCGATGCGGTCCGCAGCAGCACGCTGACCGGTGGTCTGATCAGCGACCCCGAACGTGAGGCTTTCGCCCAGGAGAAGAAGCGTCTGCAAACCGCACTCGAAGAGATCACCAAGTTGCAGGCGGATATCGTACGCGTCGCCGGACTCATCGCCGGTGGCGAAGGAGAGGGCGCGGCAAGCTCTCCGAAAGCAGTCCCCGCCAAGGAGATCCTGGCGCTCGACCTCGACTACCGGCTGGCGGTCTCGTTCGCCGCCGAGCGAACCGTCCCCGCCAGCCTCCTCAGCGGTGCGCTGCGCAGTATTGGCAACAAGGTTTACGGGGAGCCCCTGTTCACCAATCAGTACGATCTCGTCGGACGGGAAACGACCACCGCAGAATGGTCGGCAGTGGCACATTCGCAGTGGCACCACGGCAGCGACGTCCGGGTATTCATCGAAGACCAGCCGTTCTCGCGCGGAAATTATCTCTCCGAAGTGACCAGGGAGTCTCTCAAGGCGCGTGACTTCAAGGGCCTGGTCAACCACTACGCGGTCAACGACTTCGGCGACAACCACAGCCTGGTGCTGATCATCGACTCGCTGAATGTCCAGAACGCTCTGTTGCAACTGGTTCCTGAAACGCAGCGCGCCGCCACTACTGAGGCCCTCGACACTGTCTTGCGCCAGGCCTCCTGGCACCAGGCAGAAAGCAAAAACGGCATGCAGGGCAAGGCCGAAGGGGATGTTCTGGAAACCGTCGTCAATGCCCTCGCCGACCTGTTGCTCGGCTCGCAGCCGCACGACCAGCGCCTGCAAGGCAGCCTCGACGGCAACACCTTCTCGAGAACCGACAACATCGATCGCTACGCCGGCCGCGACGCGCTCTACGCCAAGCTCGACGCCATCACCGGCAGCCCGACCTACCGCGCTCTTGCCGGCCAGTTGACGCTCAAGGTGGTCGACCCCGACATCGAGCGCGCAGCGCGCAGCGACTTCGCCGCTTTCGCCGCGCTGTACACCCTGAGCCCCTTCGTGTTGTCGGCCGGCAATCCGGAAATTCTGAAAGCCGCATTGAGTAGCGCCTGGAGCGACCTCTACACCGACTGGGAGGCGGACCAGGCCGCTCTTGCCACCGGCGCAGACCCGCTTTCGCTCAGGATCAGTGACGCCTGGTTGCACGACCGCGCCGATTTCATGCAACGCCTTCTGTGGTTCAACGCCAACAACAAGAACCCGGAACAAGTGACCCTCGACCCGGCAAAGGACAGTCATCGGTATCAGACGGACAGCACTTATTTCGAAGATTCCTTCAGTGCCTACAAGATCGCCCAAGGCTTCCCGTCCGACAGCCCCTTGACCAGTACCCGGCGCCACCTCTTCGGTGACGGCGAGGCCAACACGCTTTCCGGTGGTGGCGTAGACGACGATCTCTACGGCGGCACCGGCAACGACACCCTCAACGGCAACAACGGTGCCGACTATCTCGAAGGCAACGCCGATCACGACACGCTCGATGGCGGAGGCGAAAACGACACTTTGAACGGTGGTCCCGGCGATGACGTCCTGATCGGTGGCGACGGCGAAGACACGTACGTCATCAACCGCGGCGACGGCAACGATCGTATCGTCGATACCGGCAGGAACTTCCTCAAGTACAACGGCAAACTGATCGCCGGTCTCTTCGTCCAGAACCCCGGCTCGGACATCTACACCTTCGTCGGCGACGAAGGCTTTGAGATGAAGTTCCACTCCCCAGGCGTTCTCACCCTCGACGACCGCACGTCGCTTACCTTCGACCACTACAGCAGCCCGGAAGCCTTTGCCGAAAGCGACTTTGGCATCCGGCTCGCGCAGGCTCCGGACGCTGCCAGAATCACCCGGGAAATCGTCGGCGATCGACAGGTCGTAGACTTCGATCCTGCCCTGGACGGCATCCAGTCCCGGTATGACGACCTGCGCAACCTGATCAGAGATCCCGCAATTCCCGCTCTCGGGGCAACGGACATCCTGCATAACAGCGTCGGCAACGATCACATGATTCTCGGCGATGGCTTCAATCTGGCGCTGGCGGTTCCGGACGCCGCTGGTGAAACCCAGCCCTTTCTCACTCAACGCACTGGCGACGACTGGATCGTCGGCGGCAAGAAGGTGGATTTCGTGGTCGGCGGAAGCGGGCGCGATACCATCGAAGGCGGTCCTGGGGGGTTCGATCTGCTGGCCGGTGGTGACGCCG
>DPSD01000439.1 GCA_003538495.1 Accumulibacter sp. | reverse complement strand
CGATGGCGGCGCTCGGCTTCACCGTCAACCTGATGACGCTCTTCGCACTCATTCTGGCCATCGGCATCGTCGTCGACGATGCCATCGTGATTGTCGAGAACGCCTCGCGCCACATCGAACAGGGCCTGGCGCCCAGGGAGGCGACGATCAAGGCCATGGGCGAGCTGACTGGTCCGATTCTCGGCGTCACCCTGGTACTTACCGCGGTCTTTCTGCCGGCGTCGTTCCTGCCCGGGATCAGCGGCCAGATGTTCCGCCAGTTCGCGCTCGTCATCGCGGCCACCGCAATCATCAGCGCGGTGAATGCGCTGACGCTCAAGCCGGCACAGTGCGCGCTGTACCTGAAGCCGCGCCCGCAGGAACACCGCGTGAACTGGTTCTACCGCGGCTTCGATCGCGCGTATGGCGCGCTGGAGCGCCATTACCTCGACCTCGTCGGCTGGATGGCGCATCGGCCGCGCCGCATGGCGTGCGTCTTCCTTGCGCTGGTCGGAAGCGCCGCCGGCGTCTTCGCCGTCTATCCCACGGCGCTGATGCCGCTCGAGGACCAGGGGTACTGCGTCGTGATCGCCCAGCTTCCGCCCGGCGCGGCGCAGCCGCGCGTGCGCGAGGTCGCTTCGAGCGTCGATTCCCTGCTCGCCAAGACCGCCGGCGTCAGAGGATGGGTGACTATCGGAGGATATTCCGCGCTCGACTCGGCCAAGCTTTCCAACGCGGTGACGACCTTCGTGATCTACGACGACTGGGACAAGCGCCCGGCGGGATTCTCCCAGCTGCAGCTGATCGGCGACCTCCAGCAGAAGTTCCAGTCGATTCCCCAGGCGAAGTTCGCCGTCCTCCCGCCGTCGCCGATCCCCGGCCTGGGGATCGCCTTTGGCTTCCAGATGATGATCGAGGATCGCGGCGGCCTCGGGGCGCGCGGGCTGCAGGCGGCGACGGAGGCACTGCTGGGCAAGGCGAGCGACGAGCCCGGCTTCCTTCGCCTCGGTTTCACCACCTTCAACGCGGACAGTCCGCAGCTCTTTCTCGATCTCGACCGCAGCATGGCAAGAGCCCTCGGCGTCTCCATCGACGAGGTGTTCAAGACGGTGCAGACGGATCTCGGCTCGAGCTACGTGAACCTCTTCAACAGGTTCAATCAGAGCTTCCAGGTGCGAGTGCAGGCCGAGGGGGAGTACCGCCGGCGTCCGGATGACCTCAGGAATCTCGCCGTCGCCAACAGCGCCGGACAGATGGTGCCGCTTGGCGTGCTCGCCGACCTGCGCCCCACGCTTGGATCGGATCTGATCTATCGCTTCAACCTTTACCCGGCGGCCGCTCTCATCGGCATCCCGATGCCAAAGTACAGCTCGGGCCAGGCGCTCGACCGGATGCACGACCTCGCGTCGGGCACGCTGTCGCCCGGCATGGCCTACGAGTGGACCGGGCTCGCGTACCAGGAGAAGCTGATGGGCAACCAGTCCTATCTCCTGTTTGCGCTGTCCATTACCCTCGTCTTCCTCGTCCTCGCGGCGCAGTACGAGAGCTGGGTCGATCCGGTGGCCGTGATCCTGACCGTACCGATGGCGCTTGTCGGTATCGTGATCGCGCTGCTGCTGCGCCGCTTCCCGATCGACATCTACACCCAGATCGGCCTCGTGCTGATGACCGCCCTTGCCGCCAAGAACGCGATCCTCATCGTCGAGTTCGCCCGCGTGCTGACGACCGCGGGAATGACGCCGACCGAGGCGGCGATCGAAGCGACGCGCCGTCGATTCCGGCCCATCGTCATGACCTCGGTTGCGTTCATCCTCGGCGTCGTGCCGCTGCTGACAGCCTCGGGGGCGGGGGCCGCGAGCCAGCAGGCACTCGGCACCGTCGTCTTTGGCGGCATGGCTGCGTCCACCTTCCTTGCCATACCCTTCGTTTCCGTCTTCTACGTGCTGATGCGCCGTCTTGGCGACCGACGCGGAACGTGCGATTGATTCACGATCAGGTGGCGCATCCGCCGGGCGTCGAAATGAGGCGCTTCGAAGTGCGCGTTGACTTGAGACGTTGTCCGAAGAGATCGGCACTACGGCAGGCCGGGCCTTGCACGGGGGATGGCTGGTCATGACGACCAGGCTCGGATTCCTTGAGCGCTCGCTGCTCACCGTGTGCGGATGCCGCGGGTTGGCAGCTGCGGCACGCGGCGCGCCGCAACTGCGCGTGGAAGACGACCGGCGTCTGGCCGACGAAAGCCGGCGATTCGAAAGTCGAGATCCGTGGAAACGGCGGGGCCTGGGGCGGAACGGTCGTCTGGCTCGCGACACCGGAACGCGATGGACGGTCGATCACCACAAGGAAGATCGCTGCGGCGGTCATCTGTTCATCACCGTCCTGGCTTACCGGTGTGTGCAGTTCCTCCGCATGACTCCAAAGGTGGCCGGCATTGACGAAAGTTGGGCGACTCGGCGCGAAATTCTCGCAGCACAGCTCCGGGTGACGGCAAGCTTCCGCCCGCGCGACGGACGCACGCTGAAGGTCCGCAAGGCCACCGGCGCCGAACCCGAGCTGATGGCCATCTGCCGGGCCCCGGGCATCAACCCCGCACCAGGAGGAACGAGAAAACCGATCAATTGAACCAGCATGACATGGCCGGGTGCGCCAATGGGCGCCCACCACGTCAGCAGCCACCGCGAGCGCGTCAGGTCGGCGTTGGACTACGCCGTCAGCCTGACTCACACTGAGCAACACTTTGCGCAGCCTGGGGAGTCGATCGCTCCGCAAGGGCTGTTCGGATCGATCGGTGACCCGGCCTCGATCGACCGGTCCTTGCTCAAACGCAAGAGCGCTTCGCTGCACTGGGGGTTGATGTTCACGTGCTCCCCATTCGAGACCGATGACATGGCCCGCCGAGGGCAGCGGTTGTGCGAAATCGCCGAGAAGGTGGACCAGGGGCAACTCCGCAGCACCCTCGGCGAGCACTACGGCATCATCAATGCGGCCAACCTGAAACGTGCGCACGCGATCCCCGAATCAGGAAGAGCACGCGGAAAGCCCGTGCCCGACGGCTCCCGATGAGCGCTGTCGGCGGGTAGCCGGGGCCTTCCGTCTCGACGGCGCCTTGTCTCAGGTTGAGTGTCCAACGACCTGAAGCACGAGCGGAGGCCATGACTGGCCGCTTGCCCTTGCCGAGGAGCCTCACGTTTTGCCGACGGCGTTCAACCGGATTGGGATGTGCGTCGCTACCGGCAAGCGTTGTTGAAGCGTGGCGCCTGCGAACGACCGCACCCGATCTTGCCAAATGGCGGCAATCGACCCTCAGCGGCCTGATGACTTTTGCAAGAGCTGTGGCGACTTCATGATCAATAAGCTGTCAGTCGAAACGGTGGACTGGCGGTCTCATCCTCGGCCGAAGCCGACTGCGGCATGAAAACCCCGACGGTCGCGGATGTCAGCTTGCCGGCGCCATCGCTCAACTATGGTTATCGGCTGCCATAACTGGCCGTTCATACTTCTGCATGGTAGCGCCTCACATGCTGTCCTTTCCGAAGCAAAACACCACGCAGACCACCCATGCTGTCCCTGATCTGTAACAATTGAGCGGTTTCCTAGTTGATCGTATCTACATGAACAATCTCTTAGATGTTCCACTCGCAGCCGTAACCGCGCTCACCCCCGAGCGCGCTGTGATCGTGGTGTGCGCCATTCTCCGATCTGAATGTGGCTACGCCAAGCTCAGTCCAACTGCATTGACGATCTCTAGTCGACTCACCATCGCGGATGGAGGCATTGACGCGGAGGTCAATGCCCCACCGGGCCACACGATTCCGACAGATTGCGTTTTTAGGACCGGACTCACAGGATTCCAGATCAAATCGGGAACCTCTTTCAAACCTTGGACGCCAAGCTCTATCCGTGGCGAACTGCTAAACAGCAGAGGGAAACTGTATTCCGAGGTAGAGCGCCTTATTCGCTGTGGCGGGCGCTATACGCTGCTTTGCACGGGCCACGACATGACCCCGGAACAACGCAATGATTCGCGTAAACAGATTGCTATGGTGTTGACGGAGGTGGGATTTGGGGGGTACGAAGATCTGATCGAAGTCCTTGGTGCGAGTCAGCTTGCAGAATTTGCCGAGCGCTATCCGGGGACAGCGTCCCTGCTGGCAGTCGACCCGATTCAGGATGCCTGGGTCCTCGATGAATGGCAGCGTGATGCACATATGGCGAATGCCTTTGAGACATCTCCGGAGCAGGCGCAGATGATCGCCCATATTCGGTCAGCGCTTCAGGGTGAGGCCAAACACATCCGTGTTCTAGGAGAGCCAGGCCTGGGGAAAACGCGCATTGTCCTCGAGTCTGTTAAAGATGAGAACATTGCACCCTACGTACTGTACATTCAGCACGGCGCACAGTTCGGGCAGTCGCGACTCTTCCGCCAGTTGCTGAAAGTTCGCTATGACAAACCGCTCGTGCTGGTTATTGACGAGCTCCCAGAATCCGAGCTGTCAGATATTTGGAGACACTTAAAGCCGCGTTGCGGCAGTTTGAAGATTGTGTCGCTGGATCACGGACGAGATGAAACCTACGACGAGGAAATTGATCGGATAACTGCCCCGCGTCTGCCTGACGAGACCATAAAAAAGATACTTGCAAGCCGAGTAGGCGAATCACGCGAACTTGATCGATGGGTCGCGATCTGCGAGGGCTCTCCGCGAGTTGCACAGGCGGTAGCAGACAACCTGCAGTCAAATCCAGGCGATCTCCTAAAACCCATATCCTTATACACAAC
>DPSD01000654.1 GCA_003538495.1 Accumulibacter sp. | reverse complement strand
GACTATGGGGACCACTTTAGTCGCACTACTCTTCGCCTTGGCACATAACCTGATGCGCACGGTCACGCTCGCACCCCACTTGGTTGGGATAGGGACAGGAACGTCCGTTGTTCCACAAATAGCCGGGTAACCGGGGAAAACACGCGAAAAAGGGATCGATCAAGGGTCAACGGCAATCACCATCATGAGTTAAGCCTATTCTGGCCCGTGGTGACCTTGCCAGGGGAGTTTCACCTCTACTGGCGCGAAGGCAAAAAATTCACAACCTCTGAGCCGACTGGGTACGTTGGCGTTCGTCGATCAGTCGCTGTGGCGGCCACCGGCGATGGCGCGCAGGAACTCGTTGCGCGCCTGCGGCGAGTGCTCGAAGTCGCCGACGAAGGACTGGGTAATCACTCGTTCGTCACCACGCCGGTCTTCACCGAGCAACAGACACAACTGCTCGGCTTCGACGACACAGGCGGCGCCGCGCGCCTTGCCGTGCTGCATCAACGCTTCGGCGATATCTCGCGTCATCCATTCCTGATAGGTGAAGCGGTGGCCGATGGCGTCGACCAGTCGCGCGATGCGGCCAAATCCATGCAGGCGGCCACCCGGCAGGTAGGCGACGTGGGCCAGGCCACGAAAAGGGACCAGGTGGTGCGGGCAGACGCCGTGCACGGCAATGCCGCGGACCACCACCAGATCGCCGCGAGGGTCGGCAAAGCCGTCGCCGAGCGCCGCGGCAGGGTCGAGGTCGTAGCCACCGAGCAACCGGTCTTGCCAGAGTTCGCGGACGCGTTGCGCGGTACGCCCCATGTGCGCGCCATCGGCGGCAATGCCGCAGGCCTTGAGCAGGTCGCCGACCGCCCGCTCGAAGGCGGCGGCGTCGAAGGCCGTCTGGCGCGGGATGCCAATGTCACATGCACGGTTGGGTGGTTGGTCGTGGTGGCTGCATTCTGGCATTGGATGCTTCCGCAAGTTGTCGGCAGATGTGGGGATCATACACGTCGTCGCCGCCTCCCATGGCTCGCGCGGTGTCGCGCCGTTGCCTGCTGCGCAGAGCGGCGCTGCGCGGTCCCACGATTGCGATTTCGTTGCACGCGGCAAGCCAAAGAGGCTTGCGATGAGCGATAATGGCCAGTTCGTGGGGATTGCGGTGATCCCCTGGCGGGCAGGCTGGGGACACTGGCCCGGGTCGGGAAGGAAATGGATGAAGAGCGTTGATGATTTCCGCTTGCAGTTCGGCAACAGGGAACTGGTGCCGATCATGATCGGCGGCATGGGCGTCGACATTTCGACGGCCGAACTGGCGCTCGAAGCGGCACGCCTGGGTGGTGTTGGCCATATCTCCGATGCGATGGTCAATACCGTCGCCGATCGGCGGTTCAACGCCAAGTTCGTCAAGGACAAGCTCCGGCAGTACAAATTCAACGTCGCCAATTCGGACAAATCGGTCGTGCGCTTCGATCTCGGACAACTCGCCGAGGCGACCCGGATGCACGTTGGTAAGACCATGGAGGCAAAACGTGGCGAAGGCCTGATCTTCGTCAACTGCATGGAAAAGCTGACCATGAACTCGCCCCGGGAGACGCTGCGGGTGCGCATGCAAGGGGCGCTGGACGCCGGTGCCGATGGCATCACCCTGGCTGCCGGATTGCATCTCGGTTCGTTCGCCCTGATCGAGGACCATCCGCGTTTTCGTGATGCCAAGCTGGGGATCATCGTCTCGTCGCTGCGCGCGCTGCAGCTGTTTCTGCGCAAGACCGCCCGCTGCCAGCGGCTGCCTGACTACGTTGTCGTCGAGGGGCCGCTGGCTGGCGGTCACCTCGGTTTCGGGATGGATTGGGCGGCGTACGATCTGGCGACCATCTTCAGCGAGATTCATCGCTATCTGCAGGCCGAGCAGCTCGATATTCCGCTGATTCCGGCAGGCGGCATCTTCACCGGCAGCGACGCGGTGTCCTTTCTCGAGGAGGGCGCAGCGGCGGTGCAGGTGGCGACGCGCTTCACCGTATCCCGCGAGTGCGGTCTGCCAGAGGACGTCAAACAGCGCTACTTCGAGGCTACCGAGGATCAGATCGAGGTTAACCAGATCTCGCCCACCGGTTACCCGATGCGCATGCTGAGCAACAGTCCGGCGATTGGCGACGGCATTCGGCCGAATTGCGAGGCCTACGGCTACCTGCTCGACAGTACGGGCAGTTGCTCGTATATCAGCGCCTACAACCGCGAGGTCGAAGCCAATCCCGGCGTCAAGCGCATCTCGGTCAAGGACAAGACCTGTCTCTGCACGCAGATGCGCAACTTCGATTGCTGGACCTGTGGTCATTACACGTATCGCCTCAAGGATACTTCTCGGCGTTTGCCGGACGGAAGCTATCAACTGCTGAGCGCCGAGCACATCTTCCGCGATTACCAGTTCAGCACCGACGGCAGAATCCTC
Source organism: Accumulibacter sp. (assembly GCA_003538495.1). The sequence continues at coordinate 3,109 of DPSD01000654.1, read as the reverse complement.
CCCCCCGAATAGGCTGGCCGGACTGTCCGGGCGGTCGCCGCTGTCTCTTGTACTGCCAAAGTGAAAGGGCATTAGTCGATGCTCAGCTATCGTCATGCCTTCCATGCCGGCAACCACGNNCCAGTTGTTGGTCGGGCCGGCGTCTTCCCGGGTCTCGCAACAGATGAAGGTGCGGTCCTCGACGCGCGCGACATCGCTCGGGTCGGACAAGGCCAGGTAGCTGTTCGGCCGCTTGACCGGGTCGAGCCGCCTGAGCGTGCCGGCCTCGACCAGGCGGGCACACAGCCGCTCGTACTCGTCCTGGCTGCCGTCACACCAGACCACGTCTGCGGGCTCCGTCAAGGCGGCCACTTCGGCCACCCAGGCCGCCAGCCGGTGGTGCTGCATGCCGGCCGGCGCGTTCAGGGGCAAGCCTTCCATCAAGGGACGGTTCATCGGGACTCCAATCAAGGCGAAGGGTTGAAACGGGATTCGGCGAGCGCCCCTGGCAGGGAGGCGCTGGCCGAATGCCGTGTCAGCTCCGCCAGCCGAGACGACGCACAAGGTGCTGGCGGTCGGCGGCCGCGGGTCCCGGAGCGCGTGTGGCGGGCAGCGGGGCAGTCATTCTGAGCCTGTTGTCATCGGGAGGTCATCGCCACCGGTGAGGGGGTCATGCAAAATCAGAATAACCTGATGCACGACGCGCAGATTTCACCCACCTCGCATGCCATGAAGATCGTCAGCCTCAACATCGGGAGAGCCCAGGTCTGGACGATCGATGGCCGCCGGGTCATGTCGGCCATCGCCAAGCGACCGGTCGGGACCCGGCTGGCCGTCGGGGTCACGGGGCTGGCAGGCGATGAGCAGGCCGACCCGAGCGTGCATGGCGGGCTGTCGAAGGCGGTCTATGCCTATCCGCTGCAGCACTATGCGTTCTGGCGCACCGTGCGCGCGCAGGCCCGGGTCGCGGCTGCCGACGATGCCCTGATCCACGGCGCGCTGGGTGAGAACCTGACGGTCGAAGGCGTGCAGGAGTCGGGGCTGTGGGTGGGTGATCAGTACGTGGGGCCCGACTGCACGCTGGTGGTCAGCGAGCCACGCCTGCCCTGCTTCAAGTTCGGTGCCGCGATGGGCTTTGCGCAAGCCGTCCGGCTGATGGTGCAGTCGGGCTGGTGCGGGGCCTACTTCGCGGTGCTGCAGCCCGGCACGCTGGGCGCCGGCGACACGCTGACCTGCAAGCCAGGCCCTCGGGAGGTGTCAGTGGCGGAGCTGTTCCGCGCTCGCGCACGCGCCTGAGGCGGTGCCGATGTGCTGCCGGCAGGGCCCCCGCAGCCGCCACCCGGGCGCCTGCGAAGGCATGGCACAGTGCGGCCATGCTCGCCTACCGACACGCCTTCCATGCCGGCAACCACGCCGACGTTCTCAAGCATCTGGTGCTGGTACAGCTGACCCGTTACCTTGGCCGCAAGGCTAAAGCCTTCTGGTACATCGACAGCCACGCCGGCGCGGGTTCGTACGCGCTGGAGTCGGCGCAGGCGGCCAAACTCGCAGAGTACCGGCAGGGCATCGCCCGACTGTGGGGGCGCAAGGATCTGCCGCCGGCAGTCGCCGACTATGTCGATCTGGTGCGTCGAATCAATCCGAGCGGCGGCCTCAAGGTCTACCCCGGCTCGCCCGATTTCGCGTTACGGACGATGCGGGCGCAGGATCGTATGCGCCTTTTCGAACTGCACAGCCGCGACGTGCTGCGTTTGCGCGAGCATGTCGCGAGCTTCGGCGCGCGGGTGGTCGTCGACCACAGCGACGGGTTTGCCGGGCTCAAGGCCTTGTTGCCGCCGCCGTCCCGGCGCGCGCTGGTGCTGATCGACCCGGCGTACGAAGAGAAGCATGATTACGAGCGGGTCATCCATGCGCTCAGGGATTGCCTGCAGCGCTTCCCCGGGGGCACTTACCTGCTGTGGTATCCGCAATTGACCCGGCTGGAAGCACACGACTTGCCGCCGCGGCTGAAGCGCTTGCCGGCGAGCAACTGGCTGCACGTCGCGCTGCGCGTCAGAACGCCGGCTGCCGACGGTTTCGGGATGCACGGCAGCGGTCTCTTCGTGATCAATCCTCCCTGGACATTGCAGGGCACGCTGCAGGAACTGATGCCCTGGCTGGTTGAGTTGCTGGGGACCGACGAGGGGGCGGGCTTTACGCTCGAAAGCCAGGCGGCTTGAGTCGTCCCGGCAGGCAATTGGGTAATTGGCCGGGAGCCGGCGGAGAACCCGGCACGCCAGCATGCAGCGCCGACCGTGGCCGATTACCCGGCCTTGTCTTCCCCGGCGGGGGAGTGCTTCTGGCTCGATCCGTAGCTGCGGTCGACCGGATACCGCGTCGCATTCTTGAGCAGCTTGGCGCGCGCGGCGTCTTCGAGGTCGATGCCGGCATTTTCGGCGATCAGCAGCAGGTAAATCAGGACGTCGGCGCATTCGTCGCGGAGCGCTTCCCGGCCTTCGCCGCTGGCGGCCGACGCCGCCACCTCGGCATCGCTCTTCCACTGGGTCAGCTCGAGCAGTTCGCTGGCTTCGAGATTCAGCGAGACGATCAGGTTGCGCAGGCTGTGGAACTGCGCCCAGCTGCGCTGGTCGCGAAACTCGATCACCTTGGCGGTAAGCGCCGGAAGGTTCATCGTTTCAGCCGAAGAAGCGCTGCCGCGCCGCTTCGGGCAGGCTCATGCCGGTGGCCTGCGCACGGGCCAGCAGCTCCCAGTAGTAGCGGTACGAGGCGCGGTCGTGCAGTAGTCCGAGATGCTGGATCGGCGCCCAGTCGCCGTCCTGCCCGGCGATCAGGATGGCGGCGGCATTTTCGACTTCCGAGAAGTCGGGGCGCATCGCTTCGACGATCGGCACGATTTGATTGGGATGTATGCTCCACATCCGCAGGTAGCCGAATTCATTGCGCGCGCGTTCGGCATCGTGGCGGATGACCGCGAGATCCCTGAGTTCGGTGGTGACGTTATGCGACGGCACGGCGCCGTTGGCCAGCGCCGCAGACGCGATTTCGCATTTGGCGCGGACGATCAGCGGGTGTTCGAATTGCCCCGGGCTGCGCATCGCCGACGCCGGGATGGCGCCGTGGTGGCCGCTGA
>DPSD01000650.1 GCA_003538495.1 Accumulibacter sp. | reverse complement strand
TACTCCCAATTGACCCGCATCCGTCGCTGATAGCGCTGAGGGAAGATCTTGCGCTCGACCTGGGTAACGGCTTATATCGGCTTTTTGGCGGGCAGAAGAAGCGGGATGACAAGGCGATCCAGATGGAGGACATCATCAAGCGTCATTTTGAGAACACGTGTCAAGCTCTCGTCCAGGAAGCCTGGCAGGAATTGAAAAAAGCCGTCGAAGCCACTATAGCAGGTTGCCGTTCGGCAGCGGAGCGAGCCGTAGCACGGATCGAAAGCGATATGGAAGATCATCGCCAGCTCTACACCCGCCGAATCCGTGAAAAGGACCCGACCGTGATCAAGAAACAGGTCGTTGAGGTTCGAGCCCGCGCGAGTCAACAACGTGAGATCGGCGCCAGGCTTGATAGGCTTGCCGAAGACCTCCGCCGTTTTCGGGTCTCCGAGGAAACCCAGGATCCGTGATATGGACGGACGCCTGGTAATGGTCAGAGAGTCCATCGAGAAAGCACAGGCGGCGGCGCGCTATGCATCGAGTTTCGATGGAAGCCAGCTCGCCGTACAACTGGCCGGCATTGCATCTTTGCTCGAACGTCCTCCCCTCGTAGCTGTTGTCGGGGAATTCAATGCGGGCAAGTCAACGCTAATCAACCGGCTGCTGAACTTGGAGACCGACGTTCTGCCGACGGACGTGCTGCCCACGACGGCGCTGCCGCTTCGCATCCAGTACGGCCACGCCGCGGGGTTGCTCCTGAACCGGCGGAACGGTTGGCGCGAACTTCGAGCCATCGACGAGTTGTCGCGTTATCAACACCAAAGTCACACGAATCGTGACGATCCGGGCCTTCCCGATGTAGCATTTCTCGAGATCTTTCTGCCAAATCCGCTGCTACACTCGTTCTCGCTGCTCGACACACCCGGTCTGTCGGATCCAAAGCAGGACATCGGGCCAACGCTCGCAGCAATCCGGGAGGCAGATGCCGTAATCTGGTGCAGCATGGCGCCGCACGCTTGGAAAAACTCGGAAGCGGAATTCTGGTCGCGGATGCCGAGGGATGTGAGGAACGCCGCGATGCTGATCGTCACGCACTGCGACCTCCTGAACAACGACCGTGATCGAGAGCGTCTTCGCCACCGCCTCGAAAACGAAACGGAGGGTGCGTTTGCCCGTGTGGTCATGGCCAGCTTCCTGGACGACGGCGCGCTTGCTCGCGACAGCCTGCGCACTGTTCGAGCGGTGGTTCAGGAAATGGTTGTGGATCGTGCCCACGACCTCCGCGCCGTTTGGGCCACTCGCTCTGCGACAAGCGCCGTGGGCGTTGAACGCTGCAAGAGGGATTGCGCGCCTCGAACAGCCGCTGTCGAGAAACTCGCGCGTGCCTGCAGCGACATGAAGGGTGAATGGGGGCGTGCGCGTGGGACGATCAGAAATCAGCTATACCATACGTCGAAGGAATTTCATTCCCTAGCAATACACGCCGGTCGCATGTTGCAAGAGATGATCATCCGGCGGGAATTTCGCGAGCCGGTGGGGGTTTTTGCTGGAGGATTCTTTACACCGAGCTACAAGGTTGTCTGGCGCCCACGTTGGATGGAGGATCTCGATTGGGATCTGATCCCAAGCAAGAACTCGGAGTTGATCCATCGGGTATCCCGGCTCCGCGAAGTTGCAGCCTCGCAGATCAAGAAACAGGTCGACGGCTTCATAGACCTGCTGAGTACGGCCCCCGATTCACTTCTGGGAGGGCTGGAATCCTCCGCATCGCAAACGATCGCTCTCCTACGCCAACACGCCCTCCTGATCGACTTTGTGTTTGCCTCGGCAGTTAACCGCGCGATCGGCAGCATTGAGCGTGCTGGCTTCCGTCAGGTGTCGATGCTGCACAGGCAGGAACGAAAACACGAGAAAACATTACCGAACGACGAGAACCTTCGCGACCTTCTTGATGAGTGCTTCTCTTTTGCCGACGCCGCCGAGATCTGCCGCAACGACGGACTAATGCAGCTTCAAGCGATGACCAGGCATGTCGCCAGGATGTTCGAAAACTGGGAGGCCACTCTTGAGCAAGAGCAAGCGATGATGGCGAGTGTGCGCCGCGAGCTGGACGATATTCATGCCATGCTCTCGCTGAACAAGCTCGCTGAAGACTCGCTCAGGTCCGAGAAGGCGCCCCGATCGAGTCGCGCAGCGAGTCGCCGCAGGCCGAGCGCGTAAGTGGGCAAGTTGCGCCACAGAGTTCAACGCGGCCTGATAACCAACGTCTGGGAAGAGGGAGCGACATGAGCGGCGTTTTCGACGTTTTTCTTAGCTACAACAGCCAAGACCTGCCGATCGTCCGGAAACTGGCCCAGAGATTACGTGAATGTTGAAAACGAAGGTGCCGGGCAAGACTGCCGGCTGACCGGCCATGTGGAGTGCCGCGACGCGCGCCTGCTCGACGGCATCGGGCTGAATGGCATTGACGACGCGCAGACCGGTTCCGAATTCGACCGCTTCAGCGACGTCACCGGCTGCGTAAATACCAGCGACGCTGGTCTGCATCGACGCGTCGACGAGCACCCCGGCATCGACTGCGACACCACTGCCATAGAGGAAAGCGATGTTCGGCCTGACTCCCGTCGCACTGATCAGCGCGTCGACCTCCAGGGTTTGGCCATCGTCGAGCTGGACCCGCAGCGCTTCGCCTG
>DPSD01000729.1 GCA_003538495.1 Accumulibacter sp. | reverse complement strand
CTGGCGCCCTCTGACAGATCACCGGTTTTTGTGGTGGACTGACGACCTTCTCGACGTTTTCGGCGGAACTCGCCGGCTTGCTGCAGCAGGGGCGAATTGCCTGGGCGCTGGGAATCGTCGCGGCGCATGTGACCGGTTCGGTGCTGATGACCTTTGCCGGTATCGCCACCGTAGTCTGGGCGAAGGGTTCGGCTTGAGGAGCTGGGTTGCGGCAAGCCGCCGCCATCCACTGCCATCCCCGTTCGATCATGGCGCGGCGAAGGACCAGCATGGGAGGCAAGCATGGAAGGCTCGTTCCTGAGATTCTACGTGAACGAAATCCAGACGCATCGCGGTCGCCTGCTCTGGGAGTGGCTGCTCGACCAGGGCAACCGCCTGGGAATCCGGGGTGGCTCGGCCTTTCGCGCCATTGGGGGTTTCGGGCGGAGACACGCACTGCACGAAGACCGCTTTTTCGAGCTGGCGGGCAGCAGCGGCATCGAGGTCGAGTTTGTCGTCACCGAGGAGGAGGCGAAGCGGCTGCTGGCGCTGGTCGGTCAGGAGAAGATGCGGATCTTCTATACGCGCATCCCGGCGTCGTTCGGGGTCATCAGTCCGGACGCCGAGGATCCGCCCGAGCCGGCCAGCTGATCGGCGACACACGCGCCAGGCGCCTTGCATCCAGTCGCCAGGGCGTCATCCCGCGCGGAACGTGCGCACGCCCAGGATCACGCCCAGGACCAGCAGCGCAATGCCGACCAGGGCGGCGGTGCCGGGTAGCGAGCCGCGCCAGACGAACGCATAGGCAAACGCTGCCAAGGTCTCGAAGACGATCAGCTGGCCGGTGAGGGCGGTAGGCAGCAGCTTGCTGGCGCGATTCCAGAGCAGCGTTCCCAGCCACGAGGCGCACAATCCCAAGGTCAGCATCAGGCCGACGTAGGCGCCGGGCTGTGGTCCGAGCGGATAGTCGAAGCCACCCTGCCAGCCGAAATACCACCCCGCGGCGGCCATTCCGGTCGCTGCCAGCGGCAGCGTCGCCAGGCCCTGCGCGATTGCCCAGGTGCCGGAAGCCAATGCCGGTCGTTGTTGCAGCCAGCGCGCGTTGCGAACCGGGTACCAGGTCCAGCAGAACACCGCGGCCAGGGCGAGAAGCGTTCCCAGCAGGTAGTCCTGCGCGCTGCGTTGCTGGTCGAGCAGCGCCATCTCGTGGCTGTTCACCAGCGCGATGCCGAGCGCGATCACCAGCAGCGAAGGCAGCAGCCGGCGCCAGGGCAGTGCTTCGGCACCGAAGTTGGCGACGATCGCAATGACGATCGGCAGCGTGCCGATGAGCATCGTCGGCAGTGGCGCGTCGGCAAGCTGGATGGCGCCGGACAGGAACAGGTAGTAGAGGATGTTGCCGACCAGCGCCAGCTCGAAAGCCATTCGCCAGTCTGGCCGCCGCAGCTCCTGCAGTCGCCGCAGATCGGCCCGGGCGAGCACCAGCGCGATTGCCCCGAAGCTCAGGTAGCGGCCGAAAGAGAGCATCGCCGGCGGGTAGTCGGGCAGCATCAGCGGTACCACGAAGACCAGCCCCCACAGCAGCCCGGCGGCGAGTGCGCAGGCGACTCCCTCGATGACGACGCGGCTCGGCTGCTGCGTGCGCCGAGCGGTTTCCGTCAAGGCGCTGCCGGTTGGCCGCGAAAGATCGCCAGCGTCGGCAGTTGCGGCAGCTGAGGCAACTCGACGGCGTCGAGCATGTTCTTGATCACCAGACCGAGTTCGGTGTCGCCGATAACCGACAATTCGCGGTTGAAGAACAGCGTGTCGGGGTCTTCCTGGCGTGCCAGCAATTGCAGGAACGCCGACAGGTTGGCGCTGAACGACAGGTCCGGGCTCGCCGGCGGGGTCAGCAAGGGCCGGAAGAAGCCGCCGCGGTAGGTGAAGCTGGCCTGGCCACCGGCGTCGAGAACCTCGACGACGAAGCTTCGCCCTTCGAGCAAGGCCAGGCTGTCTTCAGGCAGCAGTCCCATCCTGGCGGCGGCGTTCAGCGCCGTCGCCAGCGCCAGCGAGTGCGGCCACTGCGGCAGCTGCGCGCCAATCGAAGCGACCAGCCCTGGCAGTCTGAAGCGGGGAATCGAAAAGATCTGGCGCATCGAGCGTTTTCCTTCAGTTGTTGGCGTGCGCCGCCGTCTGGTGCCGGACGATGCCGGGCTCACCAAACCAGTAGCCGTCGACCAGCCCTTCGCTGGACCAGCCGGAGGTGTCGGCGGCCACCGGCTGACCACGCCGTGCCTCGTCGAAAGCGTCAATGATCGCCGCCATCGCCTTCGCCTGCGGACTGATGCGCACCACCTCGATACCGATCTGCAGCAACTCCGGCATCTGCGGCAGCAGGTTGTAGGTTTGCGCCGACATCGTCTGGATGCCGTTGATCGCCAGGAAGGGCTGACCTTCGCGGGTGCGCAGGGTCATCCCCTCGGGATGGTCGAGACACTTGAACTGGCAGTCGTCCTTGTTCAGGCCGTAGTGACGCGCGGTGAAACAGCGCGCCGAAAACGCCAGCGGCAGTTTGCCGAAGACGAAGACCTCGGTCTCGACGCCGGCCGGACGAGCGCGATGCAGCGTCTCGATCAGCCGGCGGTCGCCTTCCAGCGGCGGTACCCAGCGCTGCATGCCGAAGCGGGTAAAGGTCGCCAGCGTTACTTCGTTGTAGATGTTGAGATGTGGGCCGGCGACGAAGGGGTGGCCAGCGGCGATGTTGACCGCGCCGAGGTCGTTGGCCTCGAGCCGGCAGCCGGGGATTTCGCTCAGCTCGGCGCGCAGCCGACGCAGCGCCTTCAGGTCGCCCTCCGATTCGAGCAGGGCCTGCGCCGCGACGACGACTTCCTTGCCGGCGTCGGCCAGGTCGCGTGCCAGCGCCAGCCAGTCGGCGACACGGATCTGCTGACGGCGCGAGCAGACCACCTCGCCAATGGTGATAATGTCGATCGCCGGGTTCTGCGCCATTTCGGCGTAGAACT
>DPSD01000284.1 GCA_003538495.1 Accumulibacter sp. | reverse complement strand
TCCGAAACCACGTTGACCGTGGTTCTGGAAGAAGCGCGCGCCCTGGCGCCGGCGAAAGGCTGGGACATCCCGAGTTCTGACGCCGTAAGGGCTCGCTTGGCCAAGGAACCAAAATGGCTAAGTATCGCGGGGCGCAAAGGCCCGAAAGCCCTGGAGCGAAGCCAGCCGCCCGCCAAGAGGGATTACAACAGCTTGGGCCTGCATGCGTATTGGGAGTCAGACGGCCGCAAGGCCGACGTGTTCTGCATCTGGCCGGATGGCTCGATCGCCCGGCCTTTCATCATCATCTGGCGCGAGGTCCGTTCGCGCCTGGTGCTCGCTGCCAAGGGCTACCTGAACCCCTCTGCCGCTGGCGTTCTGGCTGCCTTCGGGCAAGCCCTCGAACGTACTGGCGTGGCACCCGATTACGCCAAGATCGACAACGGCCGCGAATATGCCGCCAAGGCGGTGACTGGCGGCCAAGCCACCCGCTACCGCTTCAAGGTGATGCCCGGCGAACCGATCGGGATCATGACCCTCGTCGGCACCAAAGCCGACTGGTCGCCGCCGGGGCGCGGCCAGGACAAGCCTATCGAATCCTTTTGGTCATTCGTCGCCAACCGCTGCGACAAGGCGTCCGAGTTTGAAGGCGCGTACTGCGGACGCAACCCGGTCGTCAAGCCGGAAGACTTTGATCGGCGCAAGGCAATTCCCATCGCCGCCTATGCCGAGAAACTGGCCGCTGTGCTGGAGTTCTTCAACAACCAGCACCGGCACCGTGGAAGCGGGATGGATGGCCGCACGCCGATGGAAGTCTACAAGGACCTGTGGGACCCGGAGGCGCACAAGCCGGTAGATCCCGCCCATTTGCGCCTGTGCAAGCTAGGTGTGGTCAGCATCAAGCCAAGCCTTACCGATAACACGTACTCCCTGACCATTCCCGGCTATGGCGTGTGCCGGTATTGGAGCAAGGAAATCGCCGGTTTAACGCTAGAGGTGCTGTCCAGAAAGCACTCGGTCTATTACGACCTCGAAAACCCGTCAAGCCCGGTATCGATCTATGACGGTCAGAACTGGCTGGGCGACGCCGCTTTGTTCGACAAGAGCCCGTTCCGCGATGAAGGCGGTGAGCGGGCAGGGGCGCACGTCAAAGCCAAGAATGCCGCCATGAAGCCTCAGAAAGCCGCCCTGAAAGTCGTCAAGGCCGGCGCGCAGCTTGAGATTCCGGAGCTTCCCGCAGTCACGAAGTTGACAGAACTACCGTCGATTCATGCCGTGACCATCGAAGGGAAACGGCAACCCATCCAAGAAACCCGCAGCGTTCCTCAATACCCCGCCGCCACAGCGAAAGACGAGGAACACCTTGAGCAGTTGAGGCAAAAACGCAAGGCGGACATGCGAATCATGGAGCCTCGCAAGTACGCCATCCTCTTCGGCGATGAATAAGGGATCCGGCATGCTACAGCAAAATGAAGTTGATGACGAGTGGAAATCGATCGCGTTCGCTGAATCTCCGCCTCGGCCATTCGATCGCGGACGCTGGGAAGTCATCGTCAACCGCGTGATCGACGAACTGGCGAAGGGAGGCGAAGCCACCCTGAAAAGCATTTCATCGGGGATAGGGTTTGAGCTTGGAACCCTTGAAATCTGGCTGAAATCGCCGACTTGCTTTCTGTCCTACGGGCGCAGGGTAGGGGAGAAGAGCACGTCCGAAAAGATCGGGGAAGCCCTGGAGAAATACTTTCTTCAACTGGAGGAAGCGGGCGCCAATGTTCGGATGCGCTGCCCCGTTCGCGTCAAGACCGGCGTCATTGCCGAGATGGTAAGCGGCATCGAGGCTGCCCGGTCAATGTGCGAATTCGTCGAGATCTGCGCCGCGCCTGGGCTTGGCAAGACCGAAAGCACCCTGGAGTACATCGCCAGTTGTCGCAAGGCGGAAGGTTTCGATTGCCCGGTGTGGTTGATCGAGCTTGACGAGTCGTGCATTTCCGTCAAGGCGGTTCTCCAGCTGATCGCACGGCAAGTTGTTCGTCATGGGCAATACGACCCCAAGAGCGAGTTTTCCATGGTGCAAGCCATCATCGAGGCGACGACCGGGCGCCGTGGGTTGCTGCTGGTCGACGAGGGGCAACACCTGGCGGATGCTCAGAAGATCATGGGAATACCGATCATCAACATGCTGCGCCGTTTCGTTGATCGGGGCTTGTTCGGGATCGCCTATTTCGGCAATGGCGAGATCTACCGGCGGTTGATTTCTGGCACCGGCAAGGACAAAGGCGCTTACACCCAGCTCTTGAGCCGGATGCAGGATTTTCGTGTCGAGATCCACGGCTTGGGGAAGGGTGGCGACGGCGCTGCCGCGCTGACCAGAGAGGATGTTCTGGCGGTCGCCGCAACCTGGGGAGTTACGGGTATCGAAGAGCGCGCCTATTGCCTGAAGGTTGCCGCACAGCCGGGCGCCTTGCGCACCATGACCAACGTATTCCGGCGATCGCTGGAGCGCTTCGGTCATATCGACATCACCACCATGACCAAGATCAGGAGGGTATGACCATGCCGACCCGTCAGCAGTATTACGCCATGATCCATTTGGGGGCCGCCCGTTTGGGCTACACGGATGACCTGGAGTACCGCACCTGGCTGAGCAGCGTGCCGACCTGGCGTCCCGGGAAGGCGGCCGAAAGGGAAATCGCGACGAGGTCCGCGTCGTGCGCCTGGGCGGC
>DPSD01000500.1 GCA_003538495.1 Accumulibacter sp. | reverse complement strand
GTGATCTGTCAGAGGGCGCCAGGCCGCAGAAAGTGTCGGAAAATTTTACACATGGCTTCGTCGAACCCATTGCGCCAAAAATTATGGCGCTGCTTTAATGAAGGAAGCAGCAGGAACACGAGGCTGGCAAGTTTCTTGCGTTCGGCTTGATTGGCAGCGCCTGATCAACAAGATCGGCTGCGGAGCATCCGGGCACGGCAGCTTCGACAGGGTCTTGGTGTCGGGCGCGCCTCGCCGGCCCCCTGCAAACCGCTTGCGACACGCGCTTCGGGAAAAGCACCCCGCAGCGCCCAGTGCACCAAGCCGGACGCCGGGAACTGCGGCCGGCAAGGCGCCCCGGCTTGCCGGCGGCGGGTTTCAAGAGCTTCTTCAATCGACTTGCAAGCCTCTGAAGGAATTAATGATTGACTACACGATCGCGCCTGTCGGCGGGTTGGACCATAGCTTTGAATCTATGTCCAAAAGGCTGCGCGGAGTGGGTTTCTCGCGTAGAATGAAAGCTTGCTTCGACACCACGCGTCGTCGACACGGTCGGGGAGTGCTATGAATATTCTCAATAACTGGAAGACTCTGGAACTTGTCACCCGCGACGGCGAAACCTTGGTGTGCATCGAGGGAAGAGTGTACGGCAAGAATCCGCGTTTCCCATCCTCCTCACACATCAGAACGTCACCGATCACCGGCTACAGCTTTGAGTCCAATTCGATGGTGGTCATGACCAGACGTGGCTCGGAGTATCTCTTGGGCAAGGCCGATTCGTCAGAGGCCTTTGCCCAGCAGCGCCTGATGCGACGTCTGTCACGGCTGGGACAGAAGCCCGCAGCAAGTTTCAACGAACTCGATACGCAACTTACTGGCTACTCCGAGTATCGTCAGAAAGCCGCTGCCAAGGAGAGCTGAGGTGGCCATTCGGCAGGGCAATTCCGCGAGCCTCTGACCGTTGACTGAACCGAAGATGCCTGGCAGCGTCTCGCCTGCTCGCAGCATCGCCAAGCACCTGTCGCTGGCGTCGACATGACGCAGGCGCTGCCAAACCCAACGGCAGCCAGTGACGCGAAACCACCGCCTCGTCGCAGCCCGCCGGGTCGTCCCTGCGCAAATGACGATGGGGACCGAAGTCCCCACCGATAGCCATTCTGTTTATTGGACGGCTACATCCTCAGCAGGCCTTAAGCGGCCATTGCGAAACGCTCATCGTTGGCGTTTGTGGTTTTGCGCGGATTACGTCCGTCGCCTCTCGAGTCGCCTGCTCGCCATCTGTCACCCTGTCGAAACCGGTGCACCCCCGCAGTGGTGGAGGTGGCGGGAATCGAACCCGCGTCCAGAACGCTTCCGGTTTGCCGGAATTACGACCATGCTTGATATTATGGGCGCACCAAGCGCGAAATTCAAGGCCAGGATGGCGGGCAGCGCCGAAAAAAGGCCACCGCCCCAAGCAGCCCAATGACCGGCGATCTTTACCTGGGCGGCTGGTCGGTTCATGGAATCAGCGGGCGCGCCATCGGCTCAAATCGGTGCGCTAGACCTGCATGTTCATCACATCCTGGTAGGCGGAGACGAGCTTGTTGCGCACCTGAATCATTTCCTGAAACGACAGGTTGGCCGTCTGCAGGGCGATCATCACCTCGTGCAAGTTCTCGGTACCCTTGCCGGCGGCAAAATTTGCCGCCATCACTTCCGCCTGCTGCTGTGTCTGGCTGACCTGAGCAATCGAATTCTGCAACACCTGCGCAAAGTCCGTCCCACCCGGAGGTTGGCTCTGCGCCTCGACCACACGACCGGCAGCGGCTGTCGAAGTCGCTCGCAGCACGCTCAGCACCTGCTCGATCCCTTTGCTGTCCATTCTCGTCTCCACACACTGTCTGATTTGGCCATGCAAGAACCGCGCCCGGTGGCCCGTCAATCGCGCACCGAGGTCAGCCCTTCAAGAAGCCTTCCAGGCGATACTGTCTGAGCTTGTAACGCAAGGTTCGCTCGGACATTCCCAAGCGCTGCCCAGCCAAGGTTCGGGAACCACCCACCGCGGCCAGCGTTTCCAGAATATGCTCGCGCTCCACTTCGCGCATGTTGTCGCCTGTCCGGAGACCTGGCGGTGGCCGCGCGGCATCCATCGCCGAAGTGGCCCTTGCCGGTTCGCGTGCCGCCGCCGGATCAACAGCTGCCGCTGCCGCGAGATGCAGGGAATCCAGATCGACGGCATCGCCAGCAGCCAGGATGACCGCGCGCTGCATGACGTTTTCCATCTCGCGCACATTGCCGGGCCAGCCGTACTGCCGCAGCGCCGCCTCGGCGGATGCCGACAGGCGCAAGCCAGGGCGCCCGGCACGCGCCCCGTGTTCAGCCAGGAAGTGACGCGCCAGCGGCGCAATATCTTCGCGTCGCTGGCGCAAGGCCGGGATCAGCAGCGGAAAGACATTCAGGCGATAGAACAGATCCTCGCGAAACAGTCCTTTCGTTACGGCGTCGGCGATATCCCGATTCGACGTGGCGACGACACGGATATCGAGCAACACCGGTTTCTTGCCGCCAACCCGCTCGACTTCGCGTTCCTGCAGCACACGCAGCAGCTTGGCCTGCAGAACAAACGGCATTTCGGTGACCTCGTCGAGCAGCAAGGTCCCATGCTGCGCCTGCTCGAACTTGCCGGCCTGTGCGTGCTGGGCGCCGCTGAAAGCGCCCTTTTCATAACCGAAGAGCGTCGCTTCGAGCAGACTGTCGGGAATGGCCGCACAGTTGATGGCGACGAACGGCCCTTTGCGACGCGCCGAATGCTGATGGATGAAACGCGCCACGACTTCCTTGCCGACGCCGCTCTCGCCGGTCAGCAGGACCGTGCTGTCGCTCTGGGCGACCCGCTTGGCGAGCGCAAACAGATTGATGCTCACCGGATCACAGGCGATGATCCGATCGTCGTCGTGCGCGTCCGGCAGGCGGTAACGCTGAACATGATCGAGTAGCGCCTTCGGCTCGAAGGGCTTGAGCAGGAAGTCGCAAGCGCCCGCGCGCATCGCTTCGACGGCGCGATCGACATCCGCGAACGCGGTCATCAGGACCACTGGAAGGTGCGCAAAGCGGCTGCGAATTTCCTTGAGCAAGGCGATGCCATCGATTGGCAGCATGCGCACATCGCTGACCACCAGCGACACCGCGCGCCTGCCGAGAATCGCCAAAGCCTCGTCACCGCCGCCAGCTGGAATCACCGCCTGCCCCGCCAGTTCGAGGGTATCGCAGACCGCTTCCCGCAAGGCCGGGTCGTCTTCAACGATCAAAATGGGCAATCCTGGCGCCATCCGCTCCACACTTCCTCAATAGTCCCGATCTGCCACCATCTGTGCCGGCAGCACAATCACGAATTCGGACCCTTTGCCTGGTATCGAATTAAGCTCCATGCCACCTCCGTGGGCGCGCGCCACGCCCAGCGCGATCGCCAGACCGAGCCCTGTCCCGTAGCCGCTGGTGGTGAAGAACGGTTCGAAAACACGCTCCTGGACCTCGGGCGCAATCCCGGCACCGGTATCACGCACGCCGATTCGCAATTGCCCACCGACCAGAGTCGCAGCGAGGGCTACTTCGCCGTTGGCCGCGCAGGCCTGCAGGGCGTTCTCGAGCAAATTCACCACGGCGCCGACCAAAGCCTTGCGGCTGCCGGTCACGGTCGCGTCGCCGGCATCGCAGGCCACCCGGAAAGAAACTCCCTTGTCGACAAACAAAGGTTCGACGGTCTGTGCTGCGTCGGCCAGGAGCAGCCTGGCCGGAGTGATATCGCGGCCGATGCTCTCGCCGCGCGCAAACAGCAACACCTCCTGAATCAGCCGCTCAAGGCGCTTGAGCTGGGCGGTTGCCTTGCTGGCGAAGCGGAGGCGCGCCGCATCGCCAAGGTCCGCCTGGCCCAGGTTGGCGCTATAGAGCAAGGCCGCCGCCAGCGGGGTGCGCAACTGGTGCGCCAGCGACGCGGCCATCTCTCCCATCGCCGCCAGACGCTGACTACGCTCCAGATCCGACTTGAGGCCGTGCGCTGCGGTGATGTCGTGGATCAGCAGGATTCGCCCGCCCGCCGAATCGAGCGGGCTCTCGACAATCGACAAGCGTCGTGAATCGAGTTGCCACTCGTCCGGCGCCTCGGTCGCCACCAGCCTGGCCTGCGCCAATTTCAGCCAGCCTTCGCCAACCATCTCCTGGCCGAACATTTGTGCCGCTGCCGGGTTCGCCTCGCTAACGCAGGCCGCGCTGTCCACCACCACCACGCCCGCCGGCAAGGCCTTGAGCAACAAGGAAAGGCGTTCTGACAGCGCCTCTTTCTCCTCGAACTGCCGACGCAACTCGCCATTGGCGACCGCCAACTCGGCGGTCAGCGATTCGACGCGACCCTGAAGCCCCTGGTAGGACCGCGTCAGCGCCAGCGAAACCTGATTGAAGGCGTCGAAGGCGCGTTGCAGTTCCTGCGCCTTGAGTTCCTGGCCCGGCATTGGTACGACTTGGTTCATCGGATGGGAAGTCCCGTGCAGTAAACAGCTACAATAGCAGAGTAATTGTCATCATTTCTTGCCTTCCGCCTGCTTGATCGCAGGCCCACACCGTACCACGCGCATGGCGGCAGCCGGAACCGAAACCACAGAGACCACGGGCGCGGACAGTCCGCTCGATCGCGTTCGCGAGGCGCTGGCGCGCCTGAGCGACCGGCAGAAGGTGGTGCTGATGGTCTCTCTCGCCGCCGTCGTTGCGCTGCTCTTCGCCGCGGCCACGATGCTCAGGCAAGGTGAATTCAAGATACTTTTCTCGAATCTCGGCGAGCGCGACGGCGGCGCGATCATTGCCGCGCTCGAACAGATGAACGTTCCCTACCAGTTCAGCGACTCGGGCAGCGCGATCCTCGTTCCCGCCGGCAGGGTTCATGATGTGCGCCTCCGCCTCGCTTCGCAGGGACTACCCCGAGGTGGAGCCGTCGGCTTCGAGTTGATGGAGAGCCAGAAGTTCGGCATCAGCCAGTTTGCCGAGCAGGTCAACTACCAACGCGGCCTGGAGGGCGAACTGTCGCGAACCATCCAGTCGATTGCCGCCATTCAGTCGGCGCGCGTGCATCTGGCCATTCCGAAGCCCAGCGTCTTCCTGCGCGAAGAGCTGAAACCATCGGCATCGGTGCTGCTCCGCCTCTATCCAGGGCGCTCGCTGGATCCAGCCCAGATCGCCGGCATCCAGAATCTGATCGCCGCCAGCGTCCCGCAGTTGGCGGCGAGCAGCGTCACCCTGCTCGACCAGAGCGGCGCCCTGCTGTCGCAAATGAAGAGCAAGCTCATGGAAGCCGGCCTCGACCCAACCCAGGTGAAGTACATCCAGGAAGTCGAGGCGAGCATCATCAAGCGGGTGGAAGACATCCTGGCACCGATCGTCGGACCCGACAACGCGCGCGTCCAGATCGCTGCCGAGATCGATTTTTCGCAGAGCGAACAGACCGCCGAAACGCATCGGCCAAACACCACGCCGCCGGAGATCAGCATCCGCAGCCAGCAGACCAGCGAAACGGCAAGCACCAACCCGACGGCACAGGGCGTTCCCGGCGCCCTCAGCAATCAGCCGCCGGTGCCGGCCAGCGCCCCACTGACCCAGCCTGCGGTCGCGGGCGCCGGGGCAGTCGCTGCCCCGGGGCAACCGGTACCCGGGCAAATCAACGCCGCCGGGGTGCAGGCGCCAATCGGCAGCGTCGGCCAACCGCTGAGCACCAGCAAGAACGCCACGATCAACTACGAGGTCGACAAGACCATCCGCCACGTCAAGCAAGCGGTCGGGACCATCAAGCGCTTGTCCGGTGCGGTGGTAGTCAATCAGCGCAAGGAAGCCGGCAAGGACGGCAAGGCGGTCAACAAGCCACTGCCCGACGCGGAACTGAAGCAGATCAGCGATCTCGTCAAGGAGGCCATGGGGTTCAAGCAGGACCGCGGCGACACCATTTCGGTGGCCAACGCGCCGTTCACGGCCGTCGAAAAAGCGGACGAGTTGCCGCCATGGCGGGATCCCGAAATGGTCACCCTGGCCAAGGACCTGATCAAGTATGGTGCGATTGCTGGAATCATCGCCTACCTGCTGCTTGGCGTCGTCCGCCCGCTGCTGAAGACCATCGTGCAGCCTGAGCCGGAAGACGCAGGAGCAACTGTCGGCGGCACGATCGACGTCCTTGCCGGTGATGCAGAAGGCGGCGAAGGCGAAGGCGACGAGAAAGTGCCCACCGCCGCGATGCTGCTGGAGAAGAAACTGGCCGCCGCGCGCGCGCTGGCCGGGCAGGACCCACAGGCCGTGGCCAACATCATCAGGGAATGGATGGGCACCAATGCCCACTGACGACGGCGTCGAAAAAAGCGCCATTCTGCTCATCGCTCTCGGTGAGGATTATGCTGCCGAGGTACTCAAGCATCTGGGCCCGAAGGAAGTGCAGAAGCTGGGCCACGCCATGGCAGCGCTCAGATCGGTGCCGCGCACCCGGGTCGACGAAGTGCTCACCGACTTCCATACCACCGCCGAGCAATCCGCCGCGGTACATGTCGATACCGATGCCTATGTCCGCTCGGTGCTCACCAAAGCGCTCGGTGACGACAAGGCGTCCAACCTGATCTCGCGAATCCTGCAACCCGGCGACACCAATGGTATCGAAGGGCTCAAGTGGATGGATGCTCCCACGGTTGCCGACCTGATCAAGAACGAGCACCCCCAGATCATCGCCACGATTCTCGTTCACCTTGCCCATGACCACACCAGTGACATTCTTAACCAGTTTACGGAGCGGCTGCGCAACGACGTGGTCTTGCGGATCGCAACGCTCGAAGGCATCCAGCCCGAAGCCTTGAGGGAATTGAATGACGTGATGCTGCGTCTCCTTTCGGGTTCCGCCAGCGTCAAGCAGTCGGCGATGGGCGGGGTACGGACGGTGGCCGAAATACTCAACTTCATGGGCACCGCCAACGAAACTTCGGTGGTCGACTCGATCCGCGAGTACGATCCGGACCTGGCGCAGAAGATTCTCGACGAGATGTTCGTCTTCGAGAATCTCCTTGACCTTGATGACCGGGCGATCCAGCTCCTGCTGCGCGAAATACAGTCCGAATCGCTGATCCTGGCGATGAAGGGGGCCACCGAATCGCTGCGCGAGAAGATTTTCAAGAACATGTCGCAGCGCGCTTCGGAAATGCTGCGCGAAGACCTCGATTCGCGCGGCCCGGTACGCCTGTCGGAAGTCGAAGGCGAGCAGAAGGAGATCCTGAAGATCGTCCGCCGCCTGGCCGACGAGGGCCAGATCGTCCTCGGCGGCGCCGGTGGCGAGGAAATGGTCTGACCCCGCGACGATCATGAGCAACTGGATCCCAAAGGAGAAGCTGACCGCCTACCAACGCTGGGAGGTCGCCGCCTTCGATGAACAGCAGCAGGCAGCAGCCGACCCACGGCCGGCCGACCCGCCGACCGCGGAAGCGCCAGTCGACGTCGCGGCCGAGCCGGACGATAGCCAGCCGGAAGCAGCGGTGCTCCTGCCCACCGCCGAAGAAATCGAGCGCATGCATCACGAGGCGCACGAGTCGGGCTTTGCCGCCGGCTACCAGGAGGGGATCGCCGCTGCACGAGCCTCGGCGACGGCGGTATCGACACTGCTGAACAACCTGCAGCAAGCGCTGGCCGAAATCGACCAGGGCGTTGCCGAGCAACTGCTGACGCTGGCAATGGAAGTCGCCAGCCAGGTCTTGCGTCAGAGTTTGCGCGTGCAACCGGAGCTGCTGTTGCCGGTCGTCAGAGAAGCGGTGAGCGCCCTGCACCACCATCATGGACAGCCTCTGCTGTTTGTTCATCCCGACGACGCCAGCCTGGTCCGCAGCCAGCTGGGTGATCAACTCGCGCACGTCAACTGGCGCATCGTCGAAGACGTCACACTGACAGCAGGCGGATGTCGGGTCGAACTGGGCGCCAGCGAGGTTGACGCGACCGTCGAGACGCGCTGGCGCCGGGTCATCGAAGGCATCGGCATCAGTCAGGAATGGCTCGAGAGCCGCGCCGCGGGCATGCCATCGGACGCCGGCGGAGCAGCCGATGAGTAACTCCCCAGCCAACCAGCACCTCGCTGCCTGGTGCCGCTTTCTCGATGCCTGCGGACACGCCGCCGGCCAGGTCAGTTCGCTGCTGCCGAGTGGCCACCTGACGCGGATCAACGGCCTGGTGATGGAGGCCACCGGGCTCCGTTTGCCGCTGGGGAGTTCATGCCGGATCATGCCTCCTGGCGGCTCGCCGATCGAAGCAGAGGTGGTCGGCTTCAACGGCGAACGGCTGTTCCTGATGCCGTCCGAGGACGTCTATGGCCTGCCGCCGGGAGCCCGAGTGGTCGCCCTCGAGACGCCGAAACAGCCACCGCGAATCGATCAGCCGCCGCCCGCACGCCGACGCTCGATCGACCGTGCGAAACTGGTGCCGGTCGGCGAGTCACTGCTCGGCCGCGTCCTCGATGGCGCCGGTCGCCCGCTCGACCGGCTTGGGCCGCTGAACGCAAGAGCGCTTCGTCCGCTCCAGAGCCGACCGGTCAACCCGATGTCGAGAGCACCGATCGAGCAAGCGCTCGACGTCGGCGTGCGCGCCATCAATTCCCTGCTCTGTGTCGGCCGCGGACAGCGAATGGGCCTTTTTGCCGGATCGGGCGTCGGCAAGAGCGTATTGCTCGGCATGATGGCCCGCTACACCGAAGCTGACGTGATCGTCGTCGGGCTGATCGGCGAGCGCGGTCGTGAAGTCAAGGAGTTCATCGAACAGATTCTCGGCGAGGAAGGCCTGCGCCGGTCGGTGGTCATCGCCGCACCGGCCGACGTCAGCCCGTTGATGCGCCTGCAAGGCGCTGCCTACGCGACCTGCATCGCCGAATATTTTCGGGATCGCGGCCAGCACGTGCTGCTGATCATGGACTCGCTGACGCGCTACGCGATGGCGCAGCGCGAGATTGCGCTGGCCATCGGCGAGCCGCCGGTCACCCGCGGCTACCCGCCTTCGGTCTTCGCCCGCCTGCCGCAACTGGTCGAACGCGCCGGCAACGGCCCGGACGGGGGCGGTTCGATCACCGGCTTTTACACCGTGCTCGCCGAGGGCGACGACCAGCAGGACCCGATCGCCGATTCGGCGCGCGCCATCCTTGACGGCCATATCGTGCTGTCGCGGACGCTGGCCGACGCTGGCCACTATCCGGCGATCGATATCGAACAATCGATCTCGCGGGCGATGGTCAACCTGGTCAGCCCCGGGCATCTGGATCAGATTCGGCGATTCAAGAACCTCTTTTCGCGCTACCAGCGCTCGCGCGACCTGATCAGCGTCGGCGCCTACGCTGCTGGTTCCGACCCACAACTCGACCAGGCCATCGCCTTCTATCCGAAATTCGAAGTGTTGTTGCAGCAGAGCCTGGGCCAACGCGCCGACTTCGACAGTAGCGTCGCTCAACTGCACGCGCTGTTTTCCACAGGCTCCTGAGCGGCCACGCTGCAGAACGCAGTTGCCTTTTGTCCCACCGCGTATTCAGTATTGATCCGCCGGGTTCCCTGTGCCAAGACCCTTCACCCTGCAAGCCGTGCTCGACCTGATGCAAAATCGCAGCGATCAGGCGACGCAGGGCCTCGCACGCCTGATTGCCAGCGAACGCGACGCGAAGACCAGGCTAGGCATGCTGCAGCAGTATCGCGATGAGTACGACGAGCGCTTCCGGGAAGCGGCACAAGACGGATTGCGGCAGGCCGAATGGCGCAACTACCGCGAATTCCTGAACCGCCTTGACGAGGCCATCAAGCAGCAGACCGAGGCGGTCGCCCTGCAGCAGCAGCACACCGCCGCCGGCCAGGCCAACTGGCAGCAGCAACGGGCTCGACTGCAGGCCTTCGACGCGCTCCTTGAACGCCATCGCAGCAGCGAAGCCAGACGCGAACTGCGTCAGGAACAAAAGGCCCAGGATGAGCTTGCGGCGCGCCGAACGGACGACGGGCACGAACCCTAGTGTGGTTTGGGCACGTTACTTGCTTGACCAGCGATAGCACCTGCCGGAGCGCGTCGACCATGAGCATCGCCATCGTTTCAAGCTTCCCAAGACCGCGACTTCCGGACGCTTCCCCCGAGAATGTCGCCGCCAGGCCGGTGGCCGCTGACGCGGCGAGCAGCGGCGCGGGCTTTGCCAGCCTGCTGCTCGGCCTGCAAGTCAAGGCGAATGAAGCTCCACCCGACAAAGATGCAGCTGCCGACCGCAAGACAGCGTTCGGCGAGGCCGGCCCGGAGGTCAGCGACGCGCCGTTCCTGACCGTCCTCGACCCCACTCAGCGCACCCTGGCGAGTCCGTCAACGTTTCCAGAGCGGCCGCTGGCGGGCGAACCAGACCTGCCCGGCCTGTCCGTGACGACGGTGCGAAACGAGCCGATCGTCGTACCGGGAAACCTCGCATTGCCGACTGATCCGCTCAACCTGAAAACCCGGACTGCCGACGAAAGAGGGTCGTCGACAGCGCAATCGCTCGACGCTGCCAGCAAAGCGGCAAACATTGGCCACGAGGCGGCAAAAGTTGCCGTCGCCGAGGTCGCCAGGCGAGGCTTTGAACGACCCGAGGCCATGACCCCGGAGCCGGTATCGCCGGCCAGCAGTTTGGCCACTCTCGCTACAGCGCCGCACGCCCAGCAGCCGGTCGCGACAGCGCCTGTGGACGGCCCCAGAGCATCAGTTTGGC
>DPSD01000111.1:467-3252 GCA_003538495.1 Accumulibacter sp. | reverse complement strand
AGATGCCCGGCCTGTTCAAGCGAATTTTCGGGGGGAAATAAGGAGGGCCCTGTTCTCCCTGACCTTCGGCAACAAGCCCAAGACGGCCGCCATCGCCAAGGAGCGGCTGCAGCTGATCATTGCCCACGAGCGCAATGCCAGCAACAACGCGCCAGACTTCCTGCCGGCCCTGCAGCAGGAATTGATGGCGGTGATCTCGAAGTACGTCTCGGTCAACCCGGAAGACATCAAGGTGTCGATCGAAAAGCAGGGAAACATGGAAGTGCTCGAGGTCAACATCGTCATGCCGGACGTCGGCAACAGGCCATAGACTGCACGGCAATCGCCAGGCTGCGTGCGGCAGGCGCCACCGCCAGGGCGCTCGGGATTCCAGCAAACAGGCAGCACCGACGCTGCACTCGGGTGCTGCTTGCAGACGACAAGTGTCTATTTTTCGGGCTGCAATCGAGGTAGAATCGGCCCCTTGCCTCGCGCCCACCGGCACCTCACGCCATGGAATTCCTCGGATTCTCGCTTCGCAACAACCTGTTTGTCGCGCCGATGGCGGGGGTGACCGATCGCCCATTCAGGCAACTCTGCAAACGCATGGGCGCCGGCCTGGCGGTCTCCGAGATGGTCACCTCGAACTCCCTGCTCTATGGCAGCGTGAAAACCCGACGACGGGCGGACCATGCCGGCGAGGTGGCGCCGATCTCGGTGCAGATCGCTGGCGCCGATCCGCTGATGATGGCCGACGCCGCGCGCTACAACGTGGACCATGGGGCGCAGATCATCGACATCAACATGGGCTGCCCGGCCAAGAAGATCTGCCGAGTCATGGCGGGCTCGGCGCTGCTCCAGAACGAGTCGCTGGTCGGCCAGATCCTGGAAGCGGTGGTCAATGCCGTACCGCAGACACCGGTGACGCTGAAGATTCGCACCGGCTGGGACACCGCCAACCGCAACGCCCTGAACATCCTCAAAATCGCCGAGCAGTCGGGAATCAGGGCCCTGGCGATGCACGGTCGAACCCGCGCCTGCGGCTATACCGGCCATGCCGAGTACGACACCATCCGGGCGGTGAAGGCAGTGGCCCGTATTCCGCTGATCGCCAACGGCGACATCGTCTCGCCGGAAACGGCGAAGTATGTTCTCGACACCACCGGCGCCGACGCCGTCATGATTGGCCGCGCGGCACAGGGCCGGCCGTGGCTGTTCCGCGAAATCGAGCATTTCCTGAAAACCGGCAGCCACCTGCTGCCACCGCGAGTCGGTGAGATTCACCAGGTTCTGCTTGGGCACCTTGAAGATCTCTACCAGTTTTACGGCACCGAGACCGGCTTGCGCATCGCGCGCAAGCATATTTCCTGGTACACCAGAGGGCTGGTCGGCTCGGCAGCTTTCCGCTACCGGATGAATCAACTGCAGACCATCGCCCTGCAGCGGCAAGCGGTCGATGACTTTTTCCTGGCGCTCGCCGAGCACAACGAGCACCTGCCCTACGTCGCCGGTAGCCCGGATGCGGCCGTCCGGGCCGATGGCCCTTGCGAGGATCTCGCCGCATGAAGCGACACCACGATAACGGTGAAGATATCGCCTCTTTCGTCCGCAGCGCGCTGGAGACCTACTTCGAGCAGCTCGATGGCGAGAAGCCGGCGGCGGTTTACGAGATGGTGATCAGGAGCGTCGAACGCCCGATGCTCGAAGTCGTTCTCCGGCAGGCGGGTGGCAACCAGACTTTCGCGGCCGAAATCCTCGGCATCAATCGCAACACCCTGCGCAAGAAACTGGTCGACCACCAGCTGATTTCCTGAACCGTGTCCTTACCCTTCCTTACCACGTCGCCTGTCTGCCCATTATGAAGATACGTCAAGCCCTGCTCAGCCTCTCCAACAAGAACCATGCTCTCGACTTTGCCAAGGGCCTGATCGCTCACGGTGTCAAGCTCTTGTCCACGGGCGGCACGGCCGCCATGCTGCGTGACGCCGGGATCGAGGTTACCGAAGTCAGCGACTACACGGGCTTCCCGGAGATGCTCGACGGCCGTGTCAAGACCCTTCATCCAAAGGTACACGGAGGTATTCTGGCGCGTCGCGACGTGAGCGAGCACCTGGCGACGATCGAAGAGCACGGCATTCCGGCGATCGATCTGGTGTGCGTGAACCTCTACCCGTTTCGCGAAACTATCGCCCGGGCCGGGGTCACGCTCGCCGAGGCAATCGAGAACATCGACATCGGGGGCCCGGCGATGGTCCGTTCCGCAGCCAAGAACTACAGCGGCGTCGCCGTCGTCACCGATCCGGAGGACTACCCGGCGCTGCTCAGCGAAATGGCTGCCAACGATGGCGCACTGAGCCTGGAGACCCGCTTTGCGCTGGCCAGGAAGGCCTTCGTACACACGGCCCGTTATGACTCCGCAATCGCCAACTGGTTGACTTCACTCGACGAGGGCGAGCAGCCACAGCCCTTCCCCGGGCACCTGCAACTCGCCTTTGACCGTGTCGAAACGCTGCGCTACGGCGAGAATCCGCACCAGCAGGCCGCCTTCTACCGCGATCCTGGGCCGACCCCCGGCTCGATCGCCAACTACCGCCAACTGCAGGGCAAGGAACTTTCGTACAACAACATCGCCGACGCCGACGCCGCCTGGGAATGTGTAAAGACCTTCGACACGCCGGCCTGCGTGATCATCAAACACGCCAATCCGTGCGGAGTGGCGGTCAGCGGCAATCTGCTGACGGCTTACGAAAAGGCCTTCCAGACCGACTCGACCTCGGCCTTTGGCGGCATCATCGCCTTCAACCGC
>DPSD01000111.1:0-226 GCA_003538495.1 Accumulibacter sp. | reverse complement strand
GCGGCATCATCGCCTTCAACGGAACGGTGGACGTCGATGTCGTCGCCGCGATGAACGCCCGCAAGCATTTTGTCGAAGTCCTGCTGGCGCCAGCGTTCACCAGCGCCGCCAGCGAGATGCTGGCAGCCAAGCAGAACCTGCGGGTCCTCGAACTGCCTCTGGCGAAGGTCTATCATGCCTTCGAAATGAAGCGCGTCGGCGGCAAGGCAATGGTGGAGCTTTGGCT
>DPSD01000546.1 GCA_003538495.1 Accumulibacter sp. | reverse complement strand
TGGTGGTGATCTGCAGGTGCTCCAGATCCAGCGAGGCACGGTTGATGATCTGGCTGGCGCGACGCGCCGCCTTGATGATGATGTTGAGAGCTGGATGCATGGCCTTGAAGGACGCAACGGCCGGCTGATGCCGACCGATGGCTGTGGTGGGGGACCCCGATTCTAATATGAACAGGCCTGCAGGGTCTTATTCTTCCGGCTCGCCGCTCGATCGCATTCGCGTCGTCCTGTCGCATCCCAGCCATCCGGGCAACATTGGCGCCGCCGCGCGCGCGATGAAGACGATGGGTCTGTCGCGCCTGCTGCTGGTCAATCCGAAGTGCTTTCCGGACCAGCAGGCGGTGGCTCGGGCTGCCGACGCCGGCGACATCCTGACGCGGGCGCAGGTATGTGGCAGTCTCGATCAGGCGCTGGCCGGCGCGATCCATGTCTACGCTCTGTCGGCGCGGCACCGCAACCTTGGGCCGCCGGCGATGCCGGCCCGCGAGGCAGCAACCGACATTGTGGCCCAGGCCAGCGACGGGGAAGTGGCCGTGCTTTTTGGAAACGAGACGGCCGGTCTGTCGAATGCCGAGGTACAACGCTGCCAGCGGACGGTGTTCATCCCCGCCAACCTCGACTACAGCTCGCTGAATCTCGCTTCGGCGGTGCAACTGGTGTGTTACGAACTGCGCCTGGCGGTCTTTGACGGGCGCCCGCCGGTGCTGACCCGGGCGGTGCCCTTTGCCTCGCCGCTGGCGCCGCATCAGGAGGTCGAGCGTTTCTACGAGCATCTCGAACGGGTGATGGTCGGCAGCGGTTTCCTTGATCCGCAGCGGCCCAGGCGCTTGTTGCCGAAGCTGCGTCGCCTGTTCGGACGTGCGGAACTGGAGAGCGACGAGATCAACATCCTGCGCGGACTGCTCGACGCCGTCGAACGGAAATCTTCCGGGCCTCGCCCGGCGAACGATGACTTGAAGAATAGTGGACCGAAATAGTAGGTTATTGTAAAATCAGCGTCATCGCTCAAGGACTTTCTCTTCATGTTCATCCGTCTGCGCGAAGACATCCAATCCGTATTCGACCGTGACCCGGCAGCGCGTACCTCCTGGGAGGTGCTGACTTGTTACCCGGGCGTGCACGCGATCGTCCTGCATCGTCTCGGGCACTGGTTGTGGACGCATCGTTGTCCTTGGCTGGGCCGTCTCGTCTCGCACCTCGGGCGCTTCTTCACCGGCATCGAAATCCATCCCGGGGCGACCATCGGACGTCGGATGTTCATCGATCACGGGATGGGTGTGGTGATCGGCGAGACGGCGGTGATCGGCGATGACGTCACGCTCTATCATGGCGTCACGCTCGGTGGCACCTCGTGGAACAAGGGCAAGCGCCACCCGACGCTGGAGCGCGGCGTGGTGATCGGCGCCGGCGCCAAGGTGCTCGGGCCGATCACCATCGGTGCGGGGGCCAAGGTCGGCTCCAACGCGGTGGTCGTCAAGGACGTCCCGCCGGGGGCGACGGCGGTCGGCAACCCGGCCCGGATCATCGATAGCGAGCAGGCACGCAAGCGCGAGCAGATGGCCGGGCAGTTGGGCTTTTCGGCCTACGCGCTGGCTGGCGACCAGGACGACCCGCTGGCCAAGGCGATCCATGGGCTGCTCGACCATGCGGTTGACGGTGACCGGCGCTTCGAGTTGCTGCTCAAGCGGCTCGAGGAGGCCGGCGTGCATGTCAACGGCGACCTGGTGAAGGCGGATCAGTTCGATCCGCAATACTTGAGTAAAATAGTTGACTAATTGGCGCGGCGCCGATATAGTCAATAGTGTAGTGATCTAATCAACTATTATCGGTGGAGGTAGTATGCGACTGACGACCAAAGGACGTTTCGCGGTGACGGCGATGATTGACTTGGCCTTGCGTTGCGCCGACGGCCCGGTGTCTTTGGCGGGTATCAGCGATCGCCAGAAGATCTCGTTGTCGTATCTGGAGCAGTTGTTTGGCAAGCTGCGCCGCCACCAGTTGGTCGGCAGCGTGCGTGGCCCAGGCGGCGGTTACTGCCTGGCGCGGCCGACCAGCGCGATGACCGTCGCCGACATCATTCGCGCTGTCGATGAGCCGCTCGATGCCACCCAGTGCGGCGGTCGCGAGAACTGCCAGGACGACGAGCGCTGCATGACCCATGACCTGTGGGCGACCTTGAACGTCAAGATGTTCGACTATCTGAGTTCGGTGACGCTGGCCGAACTGGTTGATCAGCAGCTCAGCAGGCGCGGTGCCGACGTCGCCGTTCTGCATGATGCGCGGCGGCCCGGCGTGCGGCAGCGCGCCAAAGTCGTCGCATTCGGCCGCTGAGCGCAGGCCAGCGCCCGCAATTGCATTCTCTAGCGCCCAAGCCGATGTTCGCGCCCGTCTACCTCGATCACAACGCGACCACCCCGGTCGATCCGGCGGTGCGCGAAGCGATGTTGCCCTACCTGTCGGGGCAATACGGCAACGCCTCGAGCCGGCACGAGTACGGCCGCGCCGCCAGGCGAGCCATCGACGAAGCGCGCAGCAAGGTCGCTGCGGTGGTTGGCGCGCATGCCAGCGAAGTGGTGTTTGCCAGCGGCGGTTCGGAAGCCAACAACCTGTTGATCAAGGGTGCCGCGGCCTGTCTGAAACCCGGCCTGGTGGCGGTCAGCGCGATCGAGCATCCCTGCGTGATCCGGCCCGCAGAGCAGCTGCGCAAACGTGGCTGGACCCTTCAGAAGCTGGCGGTTGATGGCGATGGACGGGTCGATGCCGAGAATTTCCAGGCCCTGATCGCTGAACAGCCGCCGCGAATCGTTTCGGTGATGCTGGCCAACAACGAGACCGGTGTGTTGCAGGACATCGAGACGCTGGCGGCGTTGGCGAGAACCGCCGGGGCCTGCTTCCACAGCGATGCGGTGCAGGCGGTAGGCAAACTGCCGGTCGATTTTCGCCGCCTCAATGGCGCCGGGGTGCACGCGCTGACCTTGTCGGCACACAAGATTGGCGGTCCCAAGGGTGCTGCGGCGCTGATACTCGACAAGCGGCTCGATGTCGAGCCGCTGATTGCCGGCGGTGGCCACGAGCGCGGACTACGCTCGGGTACCGAGAATGTGGCGGCGATCGTCGGCTTCGGCGTTGCCTGCGAACTGGCGGCGGCGCGTCTGGCTGCAACGGCTGCGCACTTGCTGGCCCTGCGTGGGCGCGTCGAATGCGGCTTGCTTGGCCAAGGCGCGACGCTCTTTGGCCAGGCGGCCGAGCGCTTGCCGAACACCATCTATTTCGCTTTTCCGGAACTTGATGGCGAAACGCTCGTCGGACAGCTCGACCGTGCCGGCTACGCAGTGGCCAGCGGTGCCGCGTGTTCGAGTGCCAGCCCCGAGCCGTCGCACGTGCTGCAGGCGATGGGTGTGGCGCCCGGGCTGGCACGCGGCGCGGTACGCGTCAGTCTCGGGGGCGCCAACACCGTCGCCGAGGTCGACGGTTTCCTGGCAACGCTGCAGGGCACCGTGCGCCGCCTGCAAGGGTTGACCGCGATGGCGGTTTGAGCGGTGGGGCCGGACCCGCGCGGCGTCAGTCATCGGCACCAGATGTATGACACGTACCAGATGTATCACTCGGAGCATGAGCAATGTTGAAACTACCGATCTATCTCGATTATTCGGCCACGACGCCGGTCGATCCGCGCGTCGCCGAGAAAATGATCCCCTATCTGGTCGAGAAATTCGGCAACCCGGCTTCGCGTTCACACGCCTTCGGCTGGGACGCGGAAGCCGCGGTCGAGGAAGCGCGCCTGGAAGTGGCGACGCTGGTCAACGCCGACCCCAAGGAGATCGTCTGGACCTCGGGTGCCACCGAGTCGAACAATCTGGCGCTCAAGGGTGCGGCGCAATTTTACGCCGGCAAGGGCAAACACCTGGTGACGGTCAAGACCGAGCACAAGGCCGTGCTCGACACCTGCCGCGAACTCGAGCGCCTGGGCTTCGAGGTCAGCTACCTTGATGTCATGGACAACGGCCTGCTCGACCTCGCGGCCTTCAAGGCAGCGCTTCGCCCTGATACCAGCGTGGTGTCGGTGATGCTGGTCAATAACGAGATCGGCGTGATCCAGCCAATCGCCGAGATCGGCGAGATCTGCCGCGCCAGGGGCATCGTTTTCCATGTCGACGCGGCGCAGGCGACCGGCAAGGTGGTCATCGATCTGGCGACGATGAAGGTTGATCTGATGAGTTTCTCGGCGCACAAGACGTACGGGCCAAAAGGAATCGGCGCCCTGTACGTGCGCCGCAAGCCACGCGTTCGTCTGGCCGCCCAGATGCACGGTGGCGGGCACGAGCGCGGCTTCCGTTCCGGAACCCTGGCGACACACCAGATCGTCGGCATGGGCGAGGCCTTCCGCCTCGCACGGCTCGAGATGGGCGCCGAGAACGAGCGTATTCGCATGCTCCGTGACCGCCTGCTGAAAGGGTTGTCGGACATCGAACATGTCTACGTGAATGGCGACCTGGAGCAGCGCGTTCCGCACAATCTGAACATCAGTTTCGCCTACGTCGAAGGCGAGTCCTTGTTGATGGCGGTCAAGGATCTGGCGGTGTCTTCGGGGTCGGCGTGCACCTCGGCTTCGCTTGAACCGTCGTATGTCTTGCGCGCCCTCGGCCGCGAGGACGAACTGGCGCACAGCTCGATCCGCTTCACGCTCGGTCGTTTCACCACCGAGGAAGAGATCGATTACGCGAGCCGCCTGCTGCACGACAAGATCGCTCGCCTGCGCGAACTATCGCCGCTCTGGGAGATGGTCCAGGAGGGCGTCGACCTGAGTACGGTCCAGTGGGCCGCACATTGAGAAGGTATTGAAGGAGAATCAAAATGTCATACAGCGTGAAGGTTCTGGATCACTATGAGAATCCGCGTAACGTGGGTTCCTTCGGCAAGGAAGAGGAGGGTGTGGCCACCGGCATGGTCGGCGCTCCCGCCTGTGGCGACGTGATGAAGCTGCAGA
>DPSD01000178.1:1392-9785 GCA_003538495.1 Accumulibacter sp. | reverse complement strand
GGCGAGCCCAGCGTCAAGTCCCATGCACGAATGACCGGCACGAACTTGTCGGTGAGGATGCGTGTCTCGGCCACGGAGCCGTCGTCGCGTTCGGTGTATTCCGTCTGGAGCATCTTCTCCTTGTGGGTGTCACCTTTGACGACGAGCACGCGCCCGCTCTTGGACGTCACTACGCCGGAAATCGCGCCTGCGGCCAAGGCCAGGGCGAGATGCCAGTGCGACAAGGCCCGCGCGGGCGGACGCAGCGACTGCTGCGCGGCGCCCAGATGCGTATCGAGCGCCGGCCAGAGTCCTTGCAGCCGGCCGACTTCATCGGCGAACTGCTCGGGCTCCATCGTCACGCGATAGAAGTGCTCCGGCTCGGCCGGGCTGGCAGGGACGGTGTACGGCAGGAACGGCCATTCGAGCGGCAGCTCCTCGGCTTCGGCGTCGCCCTGTCCGATCTGCAGCAGCAGACCACGCACGGCCTTGACCGACTCCGACGCCTGGTCGCGCTGACGAATCCTGCGGCCGAAGATCACCACCTGCTTGAACTGCGTTTCCACCGCACGGTAGATGCGCAGGTCGACGAAGTGGCGCGTCAACCATCCGACCAGCTCGGGGTCGAGCACGTAGGACGGCACGATGAAGATCAGCACGCCGCCGTACTGCAGCAGCGGCAGCGCGCGCTGATAGAAGAGCTTCTCCAGCCGCGCACGGCCCTGGCCCTGATAGCCGATGTTGCCGTTCACGTCCTTGCTCAGGTCGCCATACGGCGGGTTCAGCCACAGCAGCCCGAAGGACTGGCGCGAGATCAGCGTGTCCATCAGGTCACCTTGGATGCAGCGATCGACAAGTTGCCGTGCGTGGCGGGCGCGCTCGGCGTCGTACTCGACGGCGAAGGCCTGGACCTGCTCGCGCCCGAGGGCGTGAGCGGCTTCGGCGATCGCCACGCCTTCGCCGGCGCAGGGATCGAGGATGGACATGGAGCCGGGAGACGGCGCCAGTGCGGACAAGGCCCGCTCCAGCGTCGGTTCGTCGGTGGGGAAGTAGCCGTTACGAATGAAATTGCGCGCCAGGCGCGGAAACATGAGTGCCATGGATTTCTCCTGATGATGGATGAGGGAAGGCGGGCACGCGCGGCGCGCATGCCCGTGGGGATGGTTCACGCCACACGCCGAAGCGGTGCGTTCGCGGCCAGTTCGTACTGCGTGGCGCCGAGGGTGCCGTTGCGAATCAGTTCGCCCAGCGCCTTCGTCAGCGCCGGGACATCGAGGGCCAGCCGATGGCCTTCCAGTGGCCCGAGGGCCAAGGGAAGACCGGTCAGCATCCGCCGTGTCTGCAACAGCTCCAGCACGGTGTCGCGCCAGTGGTCGAGCAGTGGCAGCGGGCAGGTGTCCTGCACCAGCGTCCACAGCCGGTCGAGCCGGTGCGCGGAATCCCTGGGCAGAAGCGCCAGCGCGCTGGCGTTGGCCTTGTCTGGCTTCACGCAGCGACGATCGAACAGCCACACATTCGTCAGCGAACCGAACAGCGTTCGCCGATAGGCGCGGGTGATGCGCTTTTCCAGGTTCTCGACGTTGCCGACGAAGACCGGGATGGAAGCGCCCTGCTCGGTGATGACGTGGAACTGATCCAGTCCCTGTTCATCCCGGCCGAGGGTCAGGCGGGCGAGGAACTCCTGAACGGCGGTGTCGCGCGCCCAGATCGACAGAAAGACGAGATTGCCCTGCTCGTCACCGACGCAACCGTCGGCCATGAGGTCGGGGCATTCGTCGATGCGGTACAGCGGTTTCGCGGAAGAAGGTGCAGGCATGGTGATGTCCTCTTGAAAATGAAGGAGCAACCACAGCCCGCGGGGCCATGCTCGCCCCGGTTGGGTGAAGGAAGATTCGTGCCGCTAGACGGCGCGTCCCGCGTGGAAGCGGTGAACCCGCTCGCGCCACTCGGAGCTTTGCACCGGCGCCATGTCGAGATAGCGCAGCGGACACGAGTAGTAGTACGGATGCACGGACTCATCGAGGGACTTGTAGCCCCAATCGCCGCCCGAGCTTTCCAGCAGATTGCAGCCGATGTAGCAGACGGACTCACCGGCCGCGAGGCCCATGACGCCCGCCTGCATGGCGGTGACGCGAACCACGGTCCACAGAACGTCGCCGTCCAGCGTGTGGTCGATGACTTCGCAGCAAGCGCGTTCGGACGCCTGCGGAGCGAGCAGCTCGCGGATCAACTGATCGCGCGTCTGACGAACGAAGGTCCAGCCCATGAGGGTCTCCTTGAAGAAAAGGCCGGACCCCTCCCCGTCGGGGGAGAACCCCGGCGGGTGGCGGAATGCCGCGCAAGGCGGCGATGGATCAGGCAGCTTTGAGGTGCCAGTCCTGGGACAACGGAGCGAACTCGTAGCCCAGCTTGTCGAGACGGTCGCGCTGCTGACGCAGCACACGACGATCCACGGTCGCATCGAGCTTCACAGTCTCGCCCAGGGGCCACAAGGCACCGAACAGCGCCGCGTCGTCTGCCTCGGCCGAGGCCGCAGCGGACACGGGAGCCGGTTCGCTGCCGAACGGCGTGGTATCGACCAGGGGATCGCGCGGACTGCGCGGCTTCGCCTTCGGCTTGGCCGGGGGCGATGCCGGCGCGGGCGCCTGCGCTTCCTCGTCGATCGGATCGACTTCCTGCGGACTCAGCCGGCGGGCTTCGTCGCGGCTCAGGGCGTCGATGTTGGACAGCGTCATCCCGCCCAGATGGGCGCGGATCTCGATGACCATGCGGCCGTTGGCGTTGTACGTGGAGGGGCGAATCTCGACGATGACGAAATCACCGTCGTACTTGCCCTCGCGGTACTGATCGAGTTCGGCGTTCTTCACGACGAACTCGCCGATCGAGGTCGCCAGGCGGCCGACGTTGAAGTCGCCGTTCCTGCCGTGGATGGTCTTGATGGCCAGTTGGCCGGGGATGGTGATCATGAAGGTCTCCTGGGACGAAGAGAAGACAAGGCCCCGGGGATGGGGCCTTGCGGATCAGAACGACTCGGCAACGGCCAATGCGGGGGCATCGGCTGCGTCGTCGGCAGCATCGGCGACGGGCTTGGAAGGCTCCGGTGCCGAGGCTTGCTGCGCAGCGGACGCGTCGGACGTCACAGGGACTTCCGGGTCGCGCTCGTCGGTCTCGGTCGGCTTGGGTTCGGCCTTGTAGACGAGCTTGCCGTCGACCTTGATCCAACTGACGAACAGCAGGCGGGCCTTGAGGCTCACACCCTGCTCGCCGGCACGCTTGCCCTTGGAGTAGGTGAAGGTGTCGGTCCACAGGTCGCCCAGGCGGAAGCCGATCATCACCTTCTTCTCGGCGTCGACCGCCTGAATGCAGCGGCGCACCAGGTGCTGCGCTTCCGAACCCGATACGCGCGTGTCGAAACGCACATACGAGACGTCATCGCTGGGACCGTTCAGAGCCGCGATGTCGCAGGCCAGGAACGCATCGCCTTTCTTGGGCTTCACTTCGCGGATGCGATTGAGGTACCCGAGGCCGGTGATGTGCAGATCGAAGTAGGACTTTTCGTTGGAAGTGGTCATGGTGAATCTCCTGGGAACAAAGAGGCGGAGACACACCCGACCCAAGGCGGGGAAGGTGTGGAACCCCCGCGTGGGTTGATGGAACAGCTTGGTGGCATCGCCATCGAAAACCGATGGCCGTTCGCGCATGGATGCCGGTGCGAACTGGAGTGATCAACGCGGTCGGAACCGCATCGCAGCCTTGAAGATCGTGGCTGCCTGGGCATGTCGCTGACGGACGTCAGCGGAACATGGCCGGAAGCGTGGCGCCAGGACGGCGCGCATGCGAGCGGCAATCGGCACTCGCGGCTGTCCGCATTGCCGGGAAGAAAGAAGCCCCCGGAGCGGGGGCCAGGGATGGGCGGTCAGTTACCGCTGGGCGGAGGAACCGCCTGCAGCGACAGGTGTGTCGTGGTGGCGGACACGTCGAGGTCGTCCTCGCTGTGCAGGATGCGCGCAAACACGCCCTCCTGTGGATCGAAGAACTCGCCAAAGTCATCGCCGCCGAACTCGGCGCGCGCCAGCTCCCACCAGTCATCGAACGCATCGACATCCGGGTTGCAGCCGGCGGCATAGGCGATGGTCTTCTGGCGACCATCGGGTCGGCGCTCGCCGCGCTCGGCCAGGAAGTACACGCCCTGATCCTTGACCAGGATGACGCGGCATTGATTCGCCACCGCTTCGGCGAGCACGGGCCGCAGCTCCGTGCCTTTGAATCGAACAGTCATGGGTGTGATCTCCAGGGATGCAGGAAGAGAGGCTTCCCGCCGCGAAGGCGGGAAGCTGCTGGGAGATCAGTGCCGGACAGCCTTGCGACCCGACAACAGGCACTGCACTCGGATGCGGCGCCAGCTCCCGTCGTCGATCAGCCGTTCCAGCGTCTCGCCGAGGGTGTCGAAGAACACCTCATCGACCCGTTCAATCAGCTCGCCGTCGCGGCGCAGCTCGACCGCGTAGAGGTCGAGGCCACGCTCATACAGCACGGTGACGTGACCCTGGAACTTCATCGTGGCGACGGTGAAGCCGATGGCCGGTGGCGTGCGGATGATGTCGGCGGGCAGCGGATCGACCCAGGTGATGTCCCGCGCACCGGCATCCACCAGCATGTGGGTGATGCGCCGGAAGCCGTCGGGAGCGGGCAACTGCTCCAGTTGGTCGATCAGTTCCTGCAGCTCGGGGCAGCGCGGCTCGGGGATCGGCAGCTTCGCCGGTGCGGACCCGAGCACGAACCGCTTCACCGTGTAGGGCTGGCCGTCGGCGGTGAACTCGGTCTGCTCCTCGGGCGTGTCCGCCCGCTGACCGTCGAAGCGGCGTCTGACATAGGGTTCGACCTGCACCTTGGCGCCCTCGTCGGGCACTTCGGTCACGAGCGTGCGATCAAGCACCGCGAACTCGGCCCGTCCCGTCTTGACGACGATGGCCTCGTCGGTGGTGGCGATGACCTTGCCCTCGAAAGGCTTCGGATCGATGTGAAAGCCCAGCGTCGAAACCTTGGGCTGGCCGTCGAAGATGTTGAACTTGAACGAACGGACGTTGGAAGGCACATGACCGACAACGAGCGTCGGCATCTGTGCACGGATGGCTTGGGTATCCATGGGGAGACTCCTTGTGGCAACCAAGGGACTCCCGCCCGCAAGGGAGGTCGGTCCCTTGAGGGTGAGGTGGATGGACGCGGGTGCGCCCGGAGAACGAAACAACCAGCACGGCGAACCGCGCCGCAGTCTTGAAGGTCTCGACTGCCTGGGCATGCTGCCGGCAACGCCAGCGAACATGCGGCCAGCGTGCGGCACATGGCGGCGGCCGTCCGCCTGGAATCGGCAACGCGCCGGCACCGCGTTCCGCGGAAAAGAAGAGCCCCGCACGGGGCTCAAGAGGGGGTTACTCGTCGTCGTAGAGCGTCAGTCCGTCCAGCACGGGCGCGCCGGCATCGAACACCAACATGCGAACGTCGGCGAGCGCAGCCAGGTGCAACACTTCCACGAGGGACTCCGGCATGCCCTTGGCCCGGTGCTCCTGCCGCAGTTCTTCGGCGGTGATGCCCTCGACCTGCTGCACGTTCGCATCCGTCCAGGGCGTGGCGATCAGCTTCACGCCGACCGCCGGGCTGTAGGGAATGCGGAAGGCGATGAACAGAAAACCGCTCGGCGTGGCGATGTCGGCCAGGTTGGCCAGATAGCGGCCGGCCTCCTCGGTGATGTGCGCCGAGCTGATTTCCCAGGCACGGCTGTAGAAGCCGGTCTCGAAGCGCAGGCGCCGCACCACCTCGCGCGCGGCTTCCTCGGAGTAGGTATCGCCGACGTGCAGCGGCTGGCCGGCTTCTTCGGCCATGACGGCGTAGACGAGGTTTCGGGCGACGCCGTGGCTGGGACACTGCGCGTCCAGCTCGGGCGGCACGTTCTGGCCTTCCGTGATCAGCGCGAAGTCGTCGCCGAAGACGCAGGCATGGCGCTCGACCTGGCTGTCGGGCAGATGCGACTGCGAGACGTGCAGCGGCAGATAGCTCAGCGGGCAGTCGTCGTCGTAGGAAATCGCCAGCAGCCGTTGCACGGACAGGCCATCGTAGCCGCGGACAAAGGGGTTGTTGGAATGGGACATGGGATTCCTCCAGCAGAGGATGGCCGAGGCAATCCCCTGCCGGGGATTGAACCCCAGCGGGTGGATGAAGTGGCAGCCGGTCAGCCGGCCGCGGCGTCGGACCGCCCTGGTGGCGGGCGGTGCGGGTCAGTGGAAGATGCTGATTCGGGACATGGCCGCTCCTGCGAAAAGAAGGAGGGACATGGCCCCGAACGGGGACGCATGTCCCTCGTGGGTTGGGATGAAAGGACGGTGGGTTGCCAGGCGCGGTTCACCAGCCGTTGTAGTGCAGCGTGAGGTCAGCGATGACCTGGCGCCGTTCCAGATCGAGGCCGCCGAAGTCGGACAGCCCCTCGAAGCCGCAACGCTTGAGCATCGCGCCGCCCTCGCGGGAGTTGTAGAAGCTCACCATCGCGGACAGGAACATGCGTTGACCGCTGCTCAGCACGCCCAGGGCATCGTTGAGCATCAGCATGTTGGGCCGCAGGTCCCACTTGGTGGTGGCACGCTGCAGACCTTCGCGTGTGCCGTCGCCGAACCACTCGTGGCCGGCGATCTGCGCGCCGCGCTTCCAGGCCTCGAAGAAGGCCAGCGGTGCAGCGTCGAAGTGCGCCTGTTCCAGCGCCATCTGATCGAGCACGTCTTCGGGCAAAGACAGATTCATGAGAGAACTCCTTGAAGGGTGGGAATCAGGGGTGAGCGCGCTGTGTCCAGGCATGGGTATCCAGGGCGCGCTGTGCTGCGAGGTGGGTCGGGAAATACTCGACGGACTCCCGCGATACCGGGCCTTCGTCGTCTTGCGTGCCGATGTATTGGCCGGCCGCGCTGCGCAGCACCTGTAGCGGCAGACGCTTGCCGGTCCAGGCCAGCGCCAGCGCACCACTGCGCACTGCGGTTGCAGAGGAAGATGCGGAAGGTTCAGACATGCCGTGCTCCTTGGTGGGTCGGGGAGCACGCATCCCACAGGGGATGGGGTTCCCCTCGGGTGGTTGAGAAAAGTGCATCGTCGCCAGGCCGGCGAGCGTCCGCGGTGGGCGATGCGAAGCGGACTGGATCGGTCAACGCGGCGAACCGCGTTGCAGTCTTGAAGACCGAGACTGCCAGGGCATGCCGCTGACGACTGTCAGCAACGCATGGGTGAGGATGGGCGCGAAGCATGGCTGCCGTCGCAGGGAAAACCGAATCGCGGACGGCCCGCTTTAGGGCAGGCCCGCGTCACGGGACAAGGCAAGGACCAGGGCGCCGAAGGCCACGCGGGCCTTCGGCTGGAGAGGAAGGAAAACCACCTGTGGGCTGCGTCAGCGCAGGCCGTCGTCAAAGCCGTTCGCTGCGTCAGCAATCGCACCCGGCCCGTTTCGTGGCTGGGGCCGGAAACCTCTGGCGTGCATCCACACACAAAGGGAGCCCGTTGTTCCGCCGGCGGGCACCGGCACGGAATACCCTCGGCCCAAGTGGCCTCCTCACGGCTCGCGCGGCGGCAAGGCGTCAGGAAGCCCCTCGTGGCCGAGGCAAGGCACACCGATCAAGGGAATGGCGGCGGGCGCGATTCGTGGAGCAATGACCTTCTCGCCCCGTCGCCCGATGCCGGGCAGACGGGGCGCGCACACCGTTGCAGAAGGAGACGCGCGCTTTGGAGTCCCGCGCGGTGCGGGACGTTTGCCTCGCCGCCAGTGAAGTGGCCGGCGCGGCAGGGGAAAGCGAGGATCAGGACGCCTTGGAGGCAGCGCGCCGCTTGCGCGGTGCGCTGCGCCGCCCCGTCGGGGACTCGATCGGCAGCGTGCCCTTGCAGTCCGGGTAGCGCGAGCAGGACCAGAACGCGCCGCTCTTGCCCGTGCGCTGCTGCATCGGCGCGCCGCACTGCGGGCAGGCCGGCGCCGGCGGCAGCTTGAGCGAGAGCGTCGCGCCGCTGTATTGCTGCACGAGCTGACCGACCCACATGGACTGCTTCTCGATGAAGGTGTCCAGCGCCATCTGGCCGGCCTCGATCATGTCGAGCGCCTGCTCCCACACCGCCGTGGTGCCGGGGTCGGCGATGGCCGAGGGCACCGCGTCGATGAGCGTGAATGCCGCGTCGGAAGCGCGCACGGCGCGGCCTTTCTTGACCAGGTAGCCGCGACCGATCAGACCGCTGATGATGTTGGCGCGTGTCGCCTCGGTGCCGATGCCGGTGGTATCCCGCAGCTTCTGTTTCAGGCGCGGGTCGGTCACGAACTTGGCGACGGTCTTCATGGCCTTGATCAACTCGCCCTGCGTGTAGGGCTTGGGCGGCAGCGTCTTCAGCGCCTTGAG
>DPSD01000178.1:899-1101 GCA_003538495.1 Accumulibacter sp. | reverse complement strand
GCAGCGTCTTCAGCGCCTTGAGATCCACCTTACCGACCGGGCAGGACAGGCCCGCATGCAGGGCGGGCAGCACCTGGCTGCGCTGCGCATCCTCTCCATCGGCATCGTCCGGCCCCGGCGTCGCCAGCACCTCGCGCCAGCCGGTGACGGCGATCTGCTTGCCCACGGCCGCCAGCGACTGACTGCCGCACGAGAACTGCGC
>DPSD01000178.1:0-593 GCA_003538495.1 Accumulibacter sp. | reverse complement strand
ACCGTCCGGTCGAACTCATGGTGTGGGAGGAACTGCGCGAGGTAATGGGCGCGGATCAGCCGATAGACGGCCAGCTCCTTCTCGTTCATGGCCGACAGGTTGGCGGGCTCCAGCGTCGGGATGATGCCGTGGTGAGCCGACACCTTGGCGTCGTTCCACGCACGCGAACGCTGTTGGCGATTCAGGCGCTCGATCAGCGTCCGCAGGCTGGGGTCGGTCTTGACCAGACTGTCGAGTACGGTCGGCACCTCGGCCAGCATGCTCTCGAGCAGGTAGCCCGAATCCGAGCGCGGATACGTTGTCGCCTTGTACGTCTCGTACAGCGCCTGGGCAATGTCCAGCGTCTCCTGCACGTCGAGGCCCAACTGCTTGGAGCACACCTCCTGCAGCGTGCCCAGGTCGAACGGCAGCGGCGGTGCCTCGCGCACGCGCTCGGTGTCCACCGACACGACCTGCGCATCGCGTGCGGCGCGAATGCAATCCGCAGCCTGCTGCGCCACCGGCTGCTGAAGGCAGCGACCCGCTGCATCGGTGCTGCCTTCGGGCGGTATCCAGCTCGCGGTGAAGGACCGGCCGGCATGGGATAGCAGCAC
>DPSD01000334.1:2431-2727 GCA_003538495.1 Accumulibacter sp. | reverse complement strand
ACGCGATCATCGACATCTGGGAGAAGCACCAGGGCGATGCGCTGGCGGCACCCGAACTGATCGACCGCATCGTGCGTTCGCCGACTGCTCGCAACCTGGTGCGCGTGTTCTTCATGCAGGAGCGTCTCAAGGGCTTCGGCAAGGGCAGCGCCTGGCAGGCGCAGCGCGTTCACGTCGTCGGCGCCGGGGTGATGGGTGGCGACATTGCTGCCTGGTGTGCGCTGCGTGGGCTGACGGTCACCTTGCAGGATCAGGGAATCGAACGTATCGCGCCGGCGCTGCAGCGCGCCTACGCG